>CAIXSK010000012.1 GCA_903922075.1 uncultured beta proteobacterium
CGCAGGTTGGCCTCGGTCATTTCGCGCTTGGCGCGGCGGGCCTTGGCTTCGCCGGTGGACATCTGCTTGTTGATGTCCTTCAGTTCCTTCAGCGAGATGCCGATGCGGTCCTGCAGGGCGAGCAGCTTCTTCTGTTCTTCCTTGATATCCGGTGCGTTGCGGGTCAGGATGGCAACGTAGGTCTTGGGCGCGGCGGCGACTTCGGCGTCGGCCCAGTCAAGGTTGATTTCATTGCCCGGGAAGGACTGGATGAAGTGCGGGCGCGGCATCTTGACGCGGTCCACGCAGATTTGCTGGATCTTGCGTTCGCAGCCGCGGACCTGCTCGACCATGTCGCGCACGCTGTCGCATAGGCGTTCGATCGAGCGCGAGGTGAAGCGGATGTTCATCAGCTCTTCGGATAGCTGGCTCTGCAGCTTGAGGTAGCTCTTGTCCTGGGAACCCTTGCTGGACAGGGCCTTCTGCATCTTGGCGTGGATGCCCTTGATGGCCTTGAAGCGCTCCAGCGCATCCGCCTTCAGCTGCAGCAGGGAAGCGGAAGCGGCGCCGCCGCCACCTTCCTCGTCTTCACTCTCGTCCTCATCCTCGTCTTCGACTTCAGCCATTTCGGCGGCCGGTTCTTCCTCGACGGCGTTCGGGTCGATCAGGCCGTCGACCAGTTCGTCGATGCGCATCTCTTCGGTTTCGACCTTGGCGGCCATGTCGAGGATGTCGGCGATCGTCGTCGGGCAGGCGGAAATCGCCTGGATCATGTGCTTGAGGCCTTCCTCGATGCGCTTGGCGATCTCGATTTCGCCTTCGCGGGTGAGGAGTTCGACCGAGCCCATTTCACGCATGTACATGCGGACCGGGTCAGTCGTGCGGCCGAATTCCGAATCTACCGTGGACAGTGCCTGCTCGGCCTGGGCCTCGACTTCTTCGTCGTCGGCAGCCGCAGCGGCGGTGTCGGACATCAGCAGTTCTTCGGCGGCCGGGGCTTCGTCGAAGACCTGGATGCTCATTTCGCTGAAGGTCGAGATGATGGCTTCGATGGATTCGGCATCGACCACATCGTCCGGCAGGTGGTCGTTAATTTCGGCGTAGGTCAGGTAGCCGCGCTCCTTGCCCAGTTTGATCAGGGCCTTGAGGCGCATCTTGCGCGCTTCGGCGTCAAGCGGTTCCGGAGTTTCAGCCATCTGGCCCTGGAGCAGCGCCTTCTCGGCGGCCTTTTCCTTGGCCTTGCTGGCGCGAGCCTTCGGGGCTTCCTTAGCGGTGTCTTTTGCCTTAGCCATGAACACGATCCATAGAATTCGAGAAAACCGTAGATTTTACCACAACTTAGCTGCGTTTTGACCGCATCGCCAGGAACTGGATGTAGGCCTGCTTTTCGGCCGCGCTCAGGCCGGCGACGCCGAATTGCTGGGCCTTGGCCTGCAGCTCGTCGAAAGCCCTTTTCTCGCCGCCTTCCTGAAGTTTTTCCAGCGTGTCGCGGAATTCCATCTCCGCCCCCTCTTCGTCAAACGGCAGACCGAGAAGTTCCGAGGCGGCGTTTTCGATGATGCTTTCCTCCGGCAAACCGCGCAGCTGCTCGCGCAGGCCGGCGTAACTGGAAGTGTCGTGATTGGCCGTGACCAGTTGGTGCAGGCGATTCAGCGCCGGGCGTTCCGGCGTGTCGGGGAGTAGCGCGATCGGTAGCTGACGGGCCAGTTGCGGCTTGTGCAGCACGATGCGCAGCAGGTTGCGGGTCAGCGACGGCGCGGTGCGCTTGGTCTTGGGCGGGGCGGCCGGGATGTAGGACTTGAGGTCGCACAGGCGCTCGACCTCGGTCTGGGCAAAGCCGCTGGCTTCGGCCAGTCGCTTGACCAGTTGCAGGCGGAGCAGCGGCGTCGGCAGCTTGAGGAGCAGCGGCTTGGCCTCGTAGATCAGCTGTGCCTTGCCTTCCGAGCTGGTCAGGTCGCAGCGCTGGGCCAGTTCGCGTAGCAGGAAATCGGAGAGTGGCATGGCCTGGGCGACCAGGCGGTCGAATTCGGCCTTGCCGTGGGCGCGGATGTAGCTGTCCGGATCATCTTCCTGGGGCAGGAAGATGAAGCCGAGGCGCTTGTTGTCGGCCAGCGCTTCCAGCGAATTTTCCAGCGCCCGCCAGGCGGCCTTGCGGCCGGCGTTGTCGCCGTCGAAGCAGAAGACGATGCGGTCGACCTGGCGCAGCAGCTTGGTCACGTGGGTGGTCGTGGTTGCCGTGCCGAGGGTCGCGACGGCGTTGCCGACACCGTTCTGCGATAGCGCGATGACGTCCATGTAGCCTTCGGTGACGATGGCGGTGTCGGTTTCGCGCAGCGCCTGGCGGGCCTGCGGCAGGCCGAACAGCTCGCGGCCCTTCTCGAACAGCGGCGTTTCCGGCGAATTCAGGTATTTCGGTTCGCCCTGGTCGATGATCCGGCCGCCGAAGGCGATGATCTCGCCCTTCGGGTTGATGATCGGGATCATCAGCCGGTCGCGGAAGCGGTCGTAGCGGCGGCCGGCCTCGTTCTCGATGACCAGTCCGGCGATTTTCAGCTCGTCGGCGTTGTAGTCGGGGAAGACTTCCTGCAGGTTCTGCCAGCCGTCCGGCGCGTAGCCGATGCCGTAGCGGGCGGCGATTTCGCCGGTCAGGCCGCGCTTCTTGCAGTATTCGATGGCGCGCGGCGATTTCTTCAGCTGATCCTTGTAGTAGGCCGCGGCGCGGGCCATGACCTCGATCAGCGTCCGCGTCTGCCCCGGCTTTTCGTCACGGAAGCCGCGCCCTTCGCTTTCCGGCACCTGCATGCCGGCGCGGGTGGCCAGGTCCTTGACGGCATCGACGAAACCGAGGCCCTGGTATTCCATGACGAAACTGATCGCCGTGCCGTGGGCGCCGCAGCCGAAGCAGTGATAGAACTGCTTGGTCGGGCTGACCGTGAAGGACGGCGATTTCTCGTTGTGGAAAGGGCAGCAGGCGGCGTAGTTGGCGCCGGCTTTCTTCAGCGGCACGTAGCCGTCTACCAGGTCGACGATGTCGACCCGGGCCAGCAAATCCTGGATGAAAGAATCCGGGATCACGCCTTCTTAGCCGGCCAGCGCCGCCTTGACCAGCTTCGACACCTCGGCCATGTCGGCCTTGCCGGCCAGGCGGGGTTTCAGGACGGCCATCAGCTTGCCCATGTCGGCCGGGCCCTTGGCGCCGGTTTCGGCCACGGCGGCTGCGACGGCGGCTGCGGTTTCTTCGGCGCTCATCTTTTCCGGCAGGTAGGCGGCGAGGATGGCGATTTCGAATTTCTCGACATCGGCCAGTTCCTGGCGGCCGGCGGCTTCGTACTGGGTGACGCTGTCCTTGCGCTGCTTGGTCAGCTTTTCGACGACGGCGACGACGGCGGCATCGTCGAGTTCGACGCGCTCATCGACTTCCTTTTGCTTGACGGCGGCGAGCAGCAGGCGAATGGCGCTCAATTTGGCCGATTCCTTGGCCTTCATGGCCGTTTTCATGTCTTCGGTGATGCGTGCTTTGAGGCTCATGGACGTTCTTTTCGGAAATTCAAAGAAAAAAGCCGCCGGCTGTTGAGGCTGGCGGCTCTTTTGTGCGGCGAAATTTACTGATTAGTAAAGTTTCGGCGGCAGGGTCAGGCTACGGAGGCGCTTGTGCTGGCGTTTAACGGCAGCGGCAGCCTTGCGCTTGCGTTCGGTCGTGGGCTTTTCGTAAAACTCACGGGCACGCAGCTCGGTCAGCAGGCCAGTCTTTTCGACCGTGCGCTTGAAGCGGCGGATAGCAACTTCGAACGGCTCATTTTCCTTGACACGAATGTTCGGCATGTAAATCACCCCCTTCCGTTAGGCGCCTGCCAGGTCAAGTAAAAGGCAGTGCGCGCAAAATTTGTGTCCGCTTTTTTGCGGAGAGCCCAATAGTATATGCGAAAAAACCCTGGGGCTCCAAGTGTTAAAATGCGCGCCCATGTTAGTCCTCGGTATTGAATCTTCCTGCGACGAAACCGGTATCGCGCTTTACGACAGCGCGGCCGGCCTGTTGTCGCACGCCCTGCATTCGCAGGTGGCGATGCACGCCGAGTACGGCGGGGTCGTGCCGGAACTGGCCTCGCGCGACCATATCCGGCGCGTCGTGCCCTTGCTGCGCGAAGCGTTGGCGCAGGCCGGCAAGTCGCTGGACGCGGTCGATGCCGTCGCCTACACGCGCGGGCCGGGCTTGTCCGGCGCCCTGCTGGTCGGTTGCGCCTTTGCCGAGGCGCTGGCGGTGGCCATCGACAAGCCGACCATTCCGGTCCATCACCTCGAAGGCCATCTGCTGTCGCCCTTGCTGTCGCGCGATCCGCCGACCTTTCCGTTCGTCGCGCTGCTGGTTTCCGGCGGCCATACGCAGTTGATGAAGGTGACTGGCGTCGGCGAGTACGAACTGCTCGGCGAAACGCTGGATGATGCGGCCGGCGAGGCTTTTGACAAGAGCGCCAAGCTGTTGGGTTTGCCCTATCCGGGCGGCGCCCTGCTGTCGAAGCTGGCCGAGCAGGGAACGCCGGGCGTCTACGAATTGCCGCGGCCGATGCTGCATTCCGGCGATCTGAGTTTCAGTTTTTCCGGCTTGAAGACGGCCGTATTGACCTTGGTCCGCGAACACGCCGACCAGTTGACTGATCAATTCAAGGCCGATGCGGCGCGGGCATTCCAGGAGGCCATCGTCGAGGTCCTGCTGAAGAAGTCGCTGAAGGCGATGAAGCAGACCGGGCTGAAGCAACTGGTGGTGGCCGGCGGGGTCGGTGCCAACAAGCAGCTACGGGCGACCCTGAACGACGAGGCAAAACGCAAACGCTTCCGCGTCTATTACCCGGAACTGGAATTCTGTACCGACAATGGCGCGATGATCGCGCTGGCCGGGTGTCTGCGCCTGCAGGCCGGCACCCCGGCCAAGGCAGCCGGCAGCTTTGCCGTCCAGCCGCGCTGGCCGTTGAGCGACCTGTTGCGGTAAACGCTCAGTTGCGGGCGTGGGCGACGTTGAAGCTGTCGATGCCCTCCAGCCCGAGCAGATTGCCGGACATCTCCGAGAGTGGCTTGCCGAAGCGCTGCCCCAGCG
>CAIXSK010000013.1 GCA_903922075.1 uncultured beta proteobacterium
CACCGCCTGGTCGCTGGCCACCCGCATACCGCTCAAGGTCAATATCCTGAAAGACCGCAATGTGCTGTCGCGTGAGGCCGATGACGGCTCGATCGAGAATATCTATCGCCTGCAGATCATGAATACCGGCGATCAGTTGCGCACTTTCCGCATCGAGATTGGCGGCATCGACGGCATCCGCCTGGCCGGGGACAATGAATTCACCGTCGCCGGCGGCGAGATCGGCACGCAGACGGCGGTCGTCAAGGCGGATGCCGGGGCAACGCGGAGCGGCGCCACGGCGATCACTTTCAACGTCGCGGACGTCGCCGACGCCGGCGTTACGGTCACCGAACGCTCGAAATTCTGGATGCCTTAAGCCGACTGCGGCTGCACGGCAGTTCGCCGGTGGACTACCGCCCGCTTTATCGCCTGCTTCCGGCCAGCGTCACAAGGTCGGCTTTGGCCGACGTGACCGCTTGCCGGTCGGGGGTGTGCTGCCCACTTTCCTGACCGACAGCGTGACCAGGAAGGAAAAATCCTTGTCGGCCGAGCGGACAATGCGGAACTCCGGCCCGACCACCTTGGCCACCGCGGCCACCAGTCCGTCGATATCGACCGCTTCGCAGCGCAGATCGGCGATGACGCTGCCCTGGTCTTCATAGACCGGAAAATCCGAGCAACCGGCCGGCTTGATTTCCTGGCCGTAGATTCGGCAGGCGTGGCCGGCGTCGTCATAGGCGGGACAGGGTTTGCTGTGAATGTAATAAAGCCCGTCGCCCTCCCGGATTTCCTCCGGGCCTTTGCCCGAGGCCAGCCGCCGGTCGAAGGCCGGGCGCGACTCGTCGAGCTTCCATAAAATCTTGACCTGTTTCCATTCCAGCTCAAGGACAAGCGTGTCGAGCCGGCAGCACGGCTTGGCGCACACGGCGCAATGCGGGATCACTGTGCTTTCCTGGTAGGCGGCGAGCGCCGCGGCCAGTTGCTGGGCAAGGCGCTGACGGGCGCTCATCGGAAAACCTGCGGGAAAAACGGAAAGGATTGCGGCGTCGGGCTTACAGGCATTTGGTATCGCAAGGAAGAAGAAAAACGATGGCAGCGCTGGCCGTCATCGATGGATTCGGGCCATTGTAAGCCGGCCGACCACGGTCGACCGCAAATGCTACGGTCGGCGGCAAAAAATGGCCAAAATTGAAATTTTTACGTGAGCAAACGCCCGGACTGGATGCGCAGGATCCGCCCGCAGCGGGCGGCGATCGCTTCGTCGTGGGTAACCAGCAGCAGGGTCGTTCCCTGCCGGGCATTGAGGTCGAACATCAGGTCGATGATCTGCTGGCCGGTCGCTGCATCGAGGTTGCCGGTCGGCTCGTCGGCCAGCACCAGTTGCGGGTTGGGCGCGAAGGCGCGGGCCAGCGCGACGCGCTGCTGTTCGCCGCCGGACAAATGCTTGGGGTAGTGCTTCAGCCGATGGCCGAGGCCGACCCGCGCCAGCCATTCCTGCGCGGCGGCTGTCGCCCCCGGCAAGCCGCTCAGCTCCAGCGGCAGCATCACGTTCTCCAGCGCGCTGAGCGCCGGCAGCAACTGGAAGGACTGGAAGACGAAGCCGAGCAGCCGGCCGCGCAGGGCGGCGCGCTGATCCTCGTCGAGATCGTTCAGCGCCACGCCGTCGAGGCGGACCCCGCCGACGCTCGGCGCGTCCAGCCCGGCGAGCAGGCCGAGCAGCGTCGACTTGCCGGAACCGGAGGCGCCGACGATGGCCACCGTTTCGCCCGGCATGACCGAAAAGGAAATATCCTGCAAAATCGTCAGCGGCTCGCCGCCGTTATCGACGGTCTTGCCCAATCCCGACACTTCCACCACCGGTTTGACTGCCATGCGGCTCGCTCTCTTCCTGTTTGCCCTGCTC
>CAIXSK010000014.1 GCA_903922075.1 uncultured beta proteobacterium
CGCCGGGTCATGCACCCCAAGCGCAAGACCATCGGACTGCGCATTCCGGACCATCCGGTGGCGCTGGCCCTGCTCGAAGAACTGAACGAGCCGCTGCTGACGACGACGCTGCAACTGCCGGGCGACGAGTTTCCGCTGACCGAAGGCTGGGAAATCCAGGATCGGCTCGAAGATCATCTCGAACTGATCCTCGATGGCGGCCACTGCGGCACCGAGCCGACCACCGTGATCGACCTGACCGGCGCGGCGCCGGAACTGATCCGCGCCGGTCGCGGTCCGCTCGACCCGTTCGGACTCTAAGACGAATGCTCGAAAGCCTGATCCAGACCCTGGCCATTGCCGCCTTGCCGGTGATCTTCGCGATCACGCTGCACGAGGCGGCGCACGGCTATGCCGCCCGCCACTTCGGCGACCCGACGGCGTGGCTGCAGGGGCGGATCAGCCTCAATCCGCTGCGTCATATCGACCTGTTCGGCACCATCCTGATTCCGATTGCCATCCTGATCTTTTCTGGCGGTAGCTTCCTGTTCGGTTACGCCAAGCCGGTGCCGGTCGATTTCAGCCGCCTTAGAAAACCCAAGCAGGACATGTTCTGGGTCGCTGCGGCCGGTCCCGGCGCCAATCTGTTCATGGCCCTGTGCTGGGCCTTCATGCTCAAGCTGTCCTGGCTGTTGCCGAGCAGCGAATACACGCTGCCGCTCGCCGAAATGAGCAAGATCGGCATCATGGTCAATTGCGTGCTGATGGTCCTCAACCTGCTGCCCCTGCCGCCGCTTGACGGCGGCCGGATCGCGGTCAGCCTGCTGCCGCATGCGCTGGCCTGGAAATTCGCCCGCATCGAGCGCTGGGGCTTTCCGATTTTGCTGGTCCTCCTGTTCACCGGTATCCTCGGCGCCGTCATGAACCCGCTGGTCGGACTGTCGGCGCGGGCAATCGAAGCTATTTTTGGTCTCTACTAAATAAAATATGTACGCAGAACGTGTTCTCTCCGGCATGCGCCCGACCGGGTCGCTGCATCTTGGCCACTACCATGGCGTTCTCCAGAACTGGGTCAAGCTCCAGCACGACTATCCGTGCCTGTTCTTCGTCGCCGACTGGCACGCCCTGACCACCCAGTACGACAGCCCGCAGGGCATCGAACAGGCCTCGATGGACATGCTGGTCGACTGGCTGGCGGCCGGTGTCGATCCCAAGCAGGCGACGCTGTTCATCCAGTCCAAGGTGCCCGAGCACGCCGAACTGCACCTGCTGCTGTCGATGATGACGCCGCTCGGCTGGCTGGAGCGCGTGCCGACCTACAAGGACCAGCAGGAAAAGCTGGCCAACAAGGATTTGTCGACCTACGGCTTCCTCGGTTATCCGCTGTTGATGAGCGCCGACATCCTGATCTACCGCGCCGACAAGGTGCCGGTCGGCGAGGACCAGATTCCGCACGTCGAATTCACCCGCGAACTGGCCCGCCGCTTCAACCACATGTACGGCCGCGAACCGGGTTTCGAGGAAAAGGCACTGCAGGCGGTCAAGAACCTGGGTGGCAAGAAGGCACGTTTCTTCGAGGAAATGCGCGTCCGCTTCCAGCAGAACGGCGACCGCGAGGCGGTCGAGCAGGCCAAGGCCATGCTCGCCGAACTGCCGCACCTGTCGCTGGCCGACCGCGAGCGTCTGCTCGGTCACCTCGAAGGCACTGGCAAGATGATCCTGGTCGAGCCGGGCTACCTGCTGACCGAGGCGTCCAAGATGCCGGGGCTGGACGGCCAGAAGATGTCCAAGTCCTACAACAACACGATCACGCTGCGCGAGTCTGAGGAATCGGTGGCCAAGAAGATCAAGAGCATGCCGACCGATCCGGCCCGCATGCGGCGCACCGATCCGGGCGACCCGGCCAAGTGCCCGGTTTGGCAACTGCACCTGGTTTACTCCGACGACGCCTGCAAGGAATGGGTGCAGCAGGGCTGCAAGTCGGCCGGCATCGGCTGCATCGAATGCAAGCAGCCGGTGATCGCCGGCATCCTCAAGGAACAGGCGCCGATGCGCGAGCGGGCGCAGGTTTATCTGGACAATCCGGCGCTGGTCAAGGATATCGTCGCCGACGGCTGCGAGAAGGCCCGCGAATATGCCCGCGAAACGATGCGCGACGTGCGCGCATCGATGGGGCTGGAATACCGCTGATGTTCGCGGGTTTTTTCGACCAGGACTGGGAAACGCTGATCTGGATCGCCATCGGCTTTGGCGGCCAGGGGCTGTTCATGATGCGTTTCGTCGTCCAGTGGTGGTCGAGCGAGAAGGCGCGGCAGGTCGTCGTGCCTGTCGCCTTCTGGTATTTCAGCATCCTCGGCGGCCTGGTGCTGACGGTTTACGCGATCCATCGCAACGACCCGGTCTTTATTTTCGGCCAGGGGCTGGGCCTGATCATCTATTTCCGCAACCTGCACCTGCACTACAAGGGCAAGGGCCGGGCGGCGGCTTCCTGAGATGAATGCGACCGTCGAGCTGCCGGAAACGGCAAAACCCATGGCGCTGCCAGACCCGGTCGCCCGCATCTACGGCGAGCCGATGGAGCAGATGCCGCTCGACCTGTACATCCCGCCGGATGCGCTGGCCATCATGCTCGACGCCTTCGAGGGGCCGCTCGACCTGCTGCTGTACATGATCCGTCGGGCCAACATCAATATCCTCGATATTCCGATGGCGCCGCTGACCCGGCAGTATCTTGACTACGTCGAGGCGATGCGCTCCAGCAACCTGGAACTGGCCGCCGACTACCTGGTGATGGCTGCCGTGCTGATCGAGATCAAGTCGCGCATGCTGTTGCCGCGGCCGAAGCAGGGCGAGGGCGACGAGGCGGAAGATCCGCGTGCCGAGCTGGTCCGCCGGCTGATGGAATACGAGCAGATGAAGCTCGCCGGCCAGAAGCTGAACGAAATGCCGCAGGCCGAGCGGGAATTTTTCTGGGTCGACACGCTGGTCGAGAAATCCCTGCTGGTCCGCCAGCCCGAGGTTTCCGTCGACGACCTCAAGGAAGCCTGGATGGCTGTCGTCCGTCAGGCCGGCCTGAAGAAGCACCACAAGATCGGTCGCGAGGAGCTGTCGGTGCGCGAGCACATGGGCATCATCCTGCGCGCCTTGCAGGAGAAGGGCGGCTTCGTCCAGTTCGAAACCCTGTTCGACCCGGCCATGGGCGTGCCCGGCCTGGTCGTTCATTTCATCGCGATGCTTGAACTGGGCCGCGAAAAACTGATCGAAATCACCCAGTCCGAAGCCTTTCAACCCATTTACGTCCGAGTGCATCACGGTGGAACCGAGCCAGGTCAAGAGAGTGCTTGAGGCGGCGTTGCTCGCCGCGCGCGAGCCGATGACGCCCAACGACATGAAGAAAATGTTCGACGATGAACTGTCGACCGATACCCTGCGCAGGCTGCTCGACGAGTTGCGCGAGGAATGGGCCGAGCGTCCGGTCGAACTGATCCAGCTTGCCTCGGGCTGGCGCTTCCGGACGCGGGCCGAGTACCTGCCTTACCTGGAGCGTCTCAATCCGGAAAAGCCGCCGAAATATTCGCGCGCCGTGCTCGAAACCCTGGCCATCATCGCCTATCGCCAGCCGGTGACGCGCGGCGACATCGAGGAAATCCGCGGCGTCGCGGTCAACGCCAATGTCGTCAAGACCCTTGAAGAACGCGGCTGGATCGACGTCGTCGGCCACCGCGAGACGCCGGGCCGGCCGGCGCTATTTGCCACCACCAAACAATTTCTCGATGATCTGGGCCTGCGTAGCGTCAGCGAACTGCCGCCGCTCGAACAAATCAGCCAGACACTGGAGCTGAACAATGAAAACTAAACGCACCCCCTTCCGCCAGTCGGACAAGCCGGGCGAATTTGAAAATCGGGCAAAAAAAGGCGGCGACCGTAGCATTCCGGCCCCGCGCAGTCGTTCCGACCGCGGTGCCGCCCCTGAGGGCGAGGCGGCCGCCAAGCCGGCGCCGCGCCGCAAACCGGCGCCCAACACCGGCGGGCGCGCCCAGCGTGGCAGCATTGCCCGCGACGGGCGACCGCTGGCCGAAGCCAAGCCGGAACGCCTGCAGAAGATTCTGGCCCAGGCCGGCGTCGGTTCGCGCCGCGAAATGGAAGAATGGATTGCCGCCGGCAAGGTCAGCGTCAATGGCGTCGTCGCCACGCTCGGCCAGTCCGTTGTGCCGACCGACAAGGTCAAGATCGGCGGCCGGCTGATCAACATCCGCTTCACCGGCAGCTCGCGC
>CAIXSK010000015.1 GCA_903922075.1 uncultured beta proteobacterium
AGCCAGCGGGCGCGGCCGGCGGCGCGGTCGATCCGCGCCTCGCGGTTGTGCATGACCAGTTGCCGCGGGTCGTCGGCCAGGGTTTCGCGCCAGGCCGGGGTCAGGCCGTCGAGCAGGGCGTGGGCCGGCTCCTTGACGCGCAGGTCGGTGACCAGCTTCTTGTATTCCTGGTTGTCGAGGATGACGCGGCCGCTCGGGTCGAGCAGGGCGAGCGCCATCGGCGCCGCATCGACGACCGATTCGATCAGGTGCTTCTGGTTGGCGACGACGCGTTCGAGGCGATGCAGTTCGGTGATGTCGCGGTGCATGCCGAGGAAATGCGTGGTCTTGCCGTCGCCATTGACGACCGGGGAGATGGTCAGTTCGGCCAAATACAGCTCGCCGTCCTTGCGCCGGTTGAGCAGCCGGCCCGACCACGGCTTCTGCGCCGAGAGGTCGGTCCACATCGCTTTGTACAGCTCGGGCGGCGTTGTGTGGTTGGACAGCGCCGATTCGTTCTTGCCGACGATTTCTTCCGTGCTGTAACCGGTCACCCGCGAAAACGCCTCGTTGGCGAACAGGATGTTGGCCTTGGCGTCGGTGATCGAAATGGCCAGGTCGGCCTGGTCGACGGCCTGGCGGTAGGCTTCCGGCGGCAGGGACGATTCCGGGGTTTGTTTCCTGGGGTTCTGGGCAAGCGGTGCAGCCGACATGAAGATGCTCCTGAATGGATCGTTGTCGGTGACTTAGCAGAATCCGTGCCGCAGGCCGTTTCCTGTCGCGTCAATGTCCAGCCGACAAGGCTTCGGCGCAAATGCGACGAAATTCCTGTCGTGTTTGCGACATTCGGTTTTTTCAAAATTGCACCATTTTTGGGCGTGACCGTAGCATTCCGCATCGGCACGGGCTTCGCTGGCTGTGGTGGCCGATTGGCACGGCTTATGCAGTGAAGGCAGCGAAACAACCCGAGCCCGACTGTCATGAGCGAATTCCTGCTGCTTCTCCTCTCCACCGCGCTGGTCAACAACGTGGTGCTGATCAAGTTCCTCGGCCTCTGCCCGGTGATGGGCGTCTCGAAGAGCGTGGACAGCGCCTTCGGCATGGGGCTGGCGACCACCTTCGTCATCACGCTGGCCGCCGGCGCCTCGTGGATGCTCGACAACTGGCTGCTGCAGCCGCTCGGCCTGGGCTACCTGCGCATCCTGACCTTCATCCTGGTCATCGCGGCGGTCGTCCAATTCACCGAGATGTTCATCAAGAAGTCGAGTCCCGGCCTCTACCAGTCGCTCGGCATCTACCTGCCGCTGATCACCACCAACTGCGCCGTGCTCGGCGTCGCGCTGCTCAACGTCGAGCAGAAGTTCAGCCTGTTCAAGAGCCTGCTCTACGGCTTCGGCTCGGCGCTCGGCTTCACCATCGTCCTGCTGATTTTCGCCGGCCTGCGCGAACGCATCGCGCTGGCCCGCGTGCCGGGCGCCTTCGCCGGGGCACCGATTTCCTTCGTCACCATCAGCCTGCTGGCCCTGGCATTCATGGGCTTCTCGGGCCTGAACGTCTAAGGGGAGAAAAAATGATCGCCGCCATCCTCAGCCTGACCCTCCTCGGTGCCGCGCTCGGCATCATTCTCGGTGTCGCCAACAAGTTCCTGCAGGTCGAGGGCAATCCGCTGGTCGACGAACTGATCGCCATGATGCCCGGTTCCAACTGCGGCCAGTGCGGCTTCCCCGGCTGCTCCGGCGCGGCGACGGCGATTGCCGACGGCAGCGCGGCGCCGACCTGCTGCCCGCCGGGCGGCAAGTCGCTGGCCGCCGCCATTGCCGCCAAACTGGGGCTTTCGGTCGATCTCTCGGCGATGGCCGACGACGGGCCGAAGATCGCGATGGTCGCCGAGGAACTGTGCATCGGCTGCTGCCGCTGTTCCAAGGTCTGCCCGACCGACGCCATCATTGGCGCCGCCAAGCAGGTGCACAACGTCTTCCGCGAAGCCTGCACCGGCTGCTCCAGTTGCGTCGAAAAATGCCCGACCGAGGCGCTGGTCATGAAGCCGGTGCCGGTCACCCTGCAACACTGGGTGATGCCCAAACCCCTCGCCGCGTGAGATAGAACATGGGATTCATGAACCTCTTCAAGCACTTCCTCGGCAACGACTGGGGGGTGCATCCGGACGACCACAAGCGGCCGGCCGCCGACCAGCCGGTGCGCGTCATGCCGGTGCCGGCCCGGCTCTACCTGCCGCTACAGCAGCACCTCGGCGGCCCGGCCCGGCCGGTCGTGCTGGTCGGCCAGCAGGTCAAGAAGGGCGAGCTGATCGCCGAGGCGCAGGGCATGGTCTCGGCACCGATCCATGCCCCGACCTCGGGCACCATCGCCGCGGTCAGCGAAATCACCGCGCCGCACCCTTCCGGCCTGAGCCTGCCGGCGATCATCCTCGAAGCCGACGGTGCCGACGAATGGTGCGAACTGCACGGCTGCGACTATCCCTTCGCGCTGACCCCGGCCGAAATCGGCCAGCGGGTGGCCGCGGCCGGTGTCGTCGGCCTCGGCGGCGCCGCCTTCCCGTCGGCCGTCAAGCTGAGCGGTGCCGCCAAGGCCAAGGTGACGACGCTGGTCATCAACGGCGGCGAGTGCGAACCCTACCTGTCCTGCGACGACCGGCTGATGCGCGACGCCGGCGCCGGCATCGTCGACGGCATTCGAATCATGCTCCACGCCACCGGCGCGCAGGTCGCGCTGGTCGGCATCGAGGACAACAAGCCGGAAGCCATCGCCGCGATGCAGGTGGCGGCTGCCGATTTCTCAACCGTGCAGATCCGTCCGGTCCCGGCGCGCTATCCGATGGGTTCGGAAAAGCAGCTGATCCAGGTGCTGACCGGCATCGAGGTGCCGGCCGACGGCCGCCCGGCCGACATCGGCGTCATCGTCCATAACGTTGGTACGGCGCTCGCCGTGCGCGCCGCGGTGCGCGAAGGCCGGCCGCTGATCTCGCGGCTGGTCACCGTCAATGGCCACTGCATGGCGGCGCCGGGCAACATCGATGTGCGCGTCGGCACGCTGGCCGAAGAGGTCATCGCCTTCGCCGGCGGTCTCAAGGGCGACGGCCTCGGCCTCGCCCGCCGCGTCATGGGCGGCCCGATGATGGGCATGCAGATTCCGCACTGGCGCGTGCCGGTGGTCAAGGGCACCAGCGGCATCCTCGCCTTCGACGCGGCCGAGGTCGCCGAGCAGGAACCGAACCCGTGCATCCGCTGCGGTTCCTGCGTCAAGGCTTGTCCGATGGGCCTGCTGCCGCTGGAAATGAGTTCGCGCATCCGCAACGAGGCCTACGGCGAAGCGATCGACCTCGGCTTGAAGGACTGCATCGCCTGCGGCTGCTGCGCCTATGTCTGTCCGTCGAAGATTCCGCTGGTCCAGTATTTCGTCCATGCCAAGGGCGAGCTGGCGGCGCAGGATCGGGCCAAGCTGCGGGGCGAGGCGACGAAGAAGCTCGCTTTGCAAAGGCAGGAAAGGCTGGAGCGGGAGGCGCGGGAGAAGGCGGAGGCGAACGCCAAGCGCAAGGCGGAGCGGGAGGCTGCTGCGGCGGCGAAGGCTGCTGCTTCTGCGGCTGCATCGG
Organism: uncultured beta proteobacterium; assembly: GCA_903922075.1. Classification (GTDB taxonomy): domain Bacteria; phylum Pseudomonadota; class Gammaproteobacteria; order Burkholderiales; family Rhodocyclaceae; genus Azonexus. The sequence goes on from CAIXSK010000015.1 coordinate 3,590, forward strand.
CTGGGGAGGTGGTATGAAGTTTGGTGCCTTTTCTCGACCCTTGGTTTCCGCGCTTGAGGCGCGGGCGTACTTTCTTTTGCTTCGCCAAAAGAAAGTAGCCAAAGAAAAGGCGACCCTGGGTCGGCGCCGAGCTGCGCCTGGTCCCCTGCGTTACTCGACGTTGGCGGGGGCTGCGGAACTCGGCCCTGCGGGCCTCAGACAGTCCTCGCCCTTTTTCCGCCAACGTCTGCGTTACTCGGCGCCTCCCAAGGGGCCCGGAAAACCATCCGTGGCCGGAGAGGGTTTTTTTGATTTTGGGCATTTTTTTGGGCCGACCGTAGCATTCCTTTTTTCGGATGCTGCTCGGTCCCGGAACGCCTTTCGGGCCCCCCTGAGAGGCGCTGAGCAACGCAGGCGGGCCGGGGGCAGTCGGCTGGCGGTGTCTGAGCCGCAGGCGAGTTTAGCCAGCCGCCCGGCCCACCGAGTAGCGCAAGGGACCGGCGTAGCCGGCGCCGACCTGGGGGTCGCCTTTTCTTTGGCTACTTTCTTTTGGCGAAGCAAAAGAAAGTACGCCCGCCAGCAAGGCGGAAACCCATGCTTAACAACTGGAAAGCGCCAGCAAGGCGGAACCCCCTGCCAAACAACGGGAAAGCTCCATCCGGGCGGAACCCCAACCCCATCAGCAACACCGGTGCTTGAAAAGCACAAAAAAGGAGCCACCCCATGACCCCGGCCGCCCTGACCGCCCAGCCGGTCGCCTCCCCCCACGCCCACGGCGGCAACTCCGTCACCCGCACGATGCTCCGCGTCCAGCTCGCACTGGTCCCGGCCACCCTCTACGGCTTCTGGCTGTTCGGCTGGCCGTCCTTCTTCCTGTGGCTGCTGACCATCCTCTCCTGCCTCGGCTTCGAAGCGCTGTCGCTGAAGATGATGGGCGTCACCCGCATCAAGGCCACCTTGTTCGACGGTTCGGCCTTGCTCACCGGCTGGCTGCTGGCCATGACGCTGCCGCCCTGGGCGCCGTGGTGGGTGGCGGTGGTCGGCGGTTTCATCGCCATCGTGATCGGCAAGCAGGTCTTCGGCGGCGTCGGCCAGAACGTCTTCAACCCGGCCATGGTCGCCCGCGTCGCGCTGCTGGTCTCCTTCCCGGTGCCGCTGACCCAGTGGGTGCATCCGCTGCCGCTGACGACGCTGGCCGCCCCCGACTTCATCGACGGCCTGCGCATCTTCCTGACCAGCCTGCCGCAGCCCGACGCGATGGCCAGCGCCTCGCTGCTCGGCTTCTCGAAGACCGAGCTGTCGCGCGGCATCGATCTGCTCCACTCGCTGGCCGGCGACCACGCCCCGGTGCTGTCCTGGGTCGGCGCCCGCGCCGGCAGCTTCGGCGAATCGGCTTCGCTGCTGATCCTCGGCGGCGGCCTTTACCTGCTGGCCACCGGCGTCATCACCTGGCACACCCCGGCGGCCGTGCTGGCTGGCATTGCGATTCCCGCCGCCATCGGCCACGCCGTCGATCCGGCCCATTACCTGAGTGTTTCGGCTCACCTGCTGTCCGGGGCGGCGATGCTCGGCGCCTTCTTCATCGCCACCGACTACGTCACCTCGCCGAATACGGCGGTCGGGCAGATCGCCTTCGGCCTCGGCATCGGTTTCCTGACCTGGGTGATCCGCAGCTACGGCGGCTACCCGGAAGGGATGGCCTTCGCCGTGCTGCTGATGAACGCGCTGACGCCGGTCATCGACCGCTTCGCCAAGCCGCGCATTCTCGGCCGCGACCGCAAGGGCAAGGCGCTGGACATTCCGGAAAGCAAGGGAGCCTGAGATGAATTTCGAATCCTTCCGCGAGAAAATCGCCTACCAGCCCCTCCTGCTCGGCGTCTTCGCCTTGCTCGCCAGCGGCGCGCTGGCCTGGGCGTCGAACGCCACCGGCGCGGCGATCGCCGCCGCCGAGGCCAAGGACCTGCGCGATTCGCTGGCCGAAGTGCTGCCGCAGGGCCTGGCCGACAACGATTTCCTGAAGGATACGGTCGAGCTCGAAAAAGAGGGCAAAACCGTGACCATCTACCGAGCCCGCAAGGAAGGCGTGGTCAAGGCGGCCTTGTTCAAGGTCGCCCAGCGCGGCTACGCCGGCGACATCCAGGTGCTGATGGCGGTGGACAGCGCGGGCAAGACGCTCGGCGTGCGCGTGTTGAAGCACAGCGAGACGCCGGGCCTGGGCGACAAGATCGAGGTCAAGAA
>CAIXSK010000016.1 GCA_903922075.1 uncultured beta proteobacterium
ATTGAATTAGTATGTAATATCATATTACGTAATACAGTACGAAATTCGAGGATGCCATGGCCAGAGCCGGAATCTACAAGTCAGAAGTGGTGAGAGCGCGAGACAACCTGTTGGCGATGGGGCGTTACCCGTCGATCGATGCCATCCGTGGCGAATTGGGCAACACCGGCTCGAAAGGCACGATTCACCGCTACCTCAAGGAGATCGAGGAAGAGGAAGGCGGGAACACCGGCACCCAGGTCGCGGTCAGCGATGCCATTCAGGATCTGTCAGCCAGGCTGGCCGAACGTCTGCATCTGGAAGCCGATCAGCGCGTGACCGCACTGACCGACAAACACAAAGCGGAAATCGCGTCTCTGAACGACGTCATGACTGCCTTGCGTAACGAGGTCGAATCGTTCCGTGGACAGGTCGAACGTCAAGCCCTCGATCTGTCCAATGAAAAAACCGCTCATGCGAACACCGTGGCGGCGCTTCAGGAAGAGCGGATTGCCCGTGCTCAAATGGCTCAGCGCATTCAGGACATGGAAGGACAACTAACCAAGGAGGAAACGCATCGTCTTTCCCTGGAAGAGAAGCATCAACACGCCCGCGAAGCGCTGGAGCATTTCCGTACTGCAGCCAAAGAACAACGGGAGCAGGATCAACGGCAATCCGAACAACAGATTCAGTTCCTGCAGGGCGAATTACGTTCTGCCAAGGACTCGGTGAATACCAAGCAGCAAGAATTGATCAGTAGCCACGAAAGCAATGCCAGGCTATCAAGTGAGCTTGGAAATGCACGCAGTGAACTTCATCGACAAGAGGGCGAGTTACGATCACTGCGTTCGGCCAAAGAGCAGTTGGCCGTTGCCGAGGTGAAAAACCAACAGTTGTTAGCGCAATTGGCGCAAGCCAATGCGCGGGTGACCGATCTGGACAAGGAAAACCAAGCGAACGTCAGCAAGCTACAGGAGACTGCGGAAACGGGGCAGCGGCTGGAATCCGAACTGATGGCGGCGAAAGCCGTTGTCGTCAGCCACGAGAAAATCTTTGAAAGGCTCGCGGCATTACAGGCGCCACAGGCAAAGAGCGTCAACGCAAAGAAGAATAGTGTTGACAGTCAAAATTCGCTTTTTAATTCAGACAAGTAGGCTATTTTCGGGGAATTTTTCATGATTCCCGGCCGACCCTCAAGAAGCGGCCGATAACAGGAGGCTGTCTTCATTTATATCCGGGGCGTTTTTGCTGGGTGTGCCGGCTTTTCGGCCCGAACTTGGATTTCGGTTTTGGCCCTTTTTTCGGGCCGACCGTAGCATTCGGCCAGTTCGGCTTTCCTGCCTGTCTGTCCAACTGCGCGGTGCCACCTCCACCAATATCAAAACGATGTCTTGATCAGCAGGCCGAGCACGGCGCAGGCTGCGATGACATGAATGACGTTCTGCTTGAAGCGGAAAAGCGCGACGGCAGCAACCAGGGCGATCAGCGCGGAGATCCAGTCGAAGGCACCGCTAAAGCCCTTGGGCCACAAGACGTGATAGCCAAAGAACAAGGCCAGGTTGAGGATGACGCCAACCACCGCAGCGGTGATGGCGGTCAGCGGCGCGGTGAACTTCAGATCGTTGTGCGTGGTTTCGATCAGCGGGCCACCGGTCAGGATGAAAATGAACGACGGCAGGAAGGTAAACCAGGTCACCAGGCTTGCAGCTACGGCACCGGCCAGGAACAGGTTCTCCGGACCGAACACGGCCTTGACATAGCCGCCGACGAAGCCGACGAATGCGACGACCATGATCAGCGGGCCCGGGGTGGTTTCACCCAGCGCCAAACCATCGACCATCTGGAGCGGCGTCAGCCAGTTGTAGCCTTCGACAGCCCCCTGATAAACATAGGGCAACACGGCGTATGCCCCGCCAAAAGTCAGGAGCGCCGCCTTGGTAAAGAACCAGCTCATCTGCGTCAGGGTGTACTCCCAGCCGTACACCAGCGTCAGATAAGCCATGGGAATCAGCCACAGCAGCGCACCGACGACGAGTACCTTCAGCAGATGGGACAATTTGAAAATCGCGTGTTCAGGCGTCGGCGTATCGTCGTCGATGAGCGCCCGGCCGTAAGATTTTTCCACCTTGCCATGGCCGCCGCCGGCCTTGAACTTCTCCGGTGCGGCACGGCCGCCGATGTAGCCAATCAGCGCCGCCGCCGCGACGATGGCCGGGAATGGCACATCAGCCGCGAAGATGGCGACAAACGAGCCTGCCGCAATCGCCCACAGCACGTTGTTCTTCAAGGCGCGTGAGCCAATCCGATGCGCTACCTGAAGCACGATGGCGGTCACGGCCGGCTTGATGCCGTAGAACAGACCGGCAACCAGCGGCATCTCGCCAAAGGCTATGTAGACCCAAGACAAGGCGATTAGGATGAAGAGCGACGGCAGCACGAACAAGCCACCAGCGACGATGCCGCCCCAGGAACGATGCATCAACCAGCCAATGTAGGTGGCCAGTTGCTGCGCTTCAGGGCCAGGCAGCACCATGCAGTAATTGAGTGCGTGCAGGAATCGGCGCTCGGAAATCCAGCGCCGCCGCTCGACCAGTTCCTGATGCATGATGGAAATCTGACCAGCCGGCCCCCCGAAACTGATGAAACCGAGTTTGAGCCAGAAGGCGAAGGCTTGCCAGAAACTGACTTGAGGCACTGCGGTATCGGGGCTATGGGGGGTTGTCATGCTTGTATTATTTTTTCGAAGGAAGCCAGAAGGCCGTTAAAGAAGCTACTTGCCACTGTCAGTAGTTAGTCATCGTCGAGTACGGCGTCCCGCAGGCCAAGCAGCGCGCTTTCGATACCCATGGATTCCGGCGGCTGCATCCCCGACGTTCAAAAAGTGCACCGAGGCACCGGGTCGCCGGAAGGCCGGTGTTTCAAGGCAAAACTGACCAGGAGCACCGCCAAGGCGATGCGAGCACCGACATGCTACTTCATGACGGTTCGAATCCCGCTCTTTGGCACAGCGTCAGATAACACTGGCCATCCAGTTCCACCCCTGCCGGCAGTCCCGCCTGCAAACGGAAACTGCTGATTGCATTGCGGGTGCGCTGTCCGATTACGCCATCGATCTTTCCTGGCGCAAATCCCAGATACAGCAGCGCAATCTGCGCTGCACGCAACTGCAGATTTGGCATCGACCCCGACGAGAGCCGCGCATATGCCTGCTCCAGTTTGATGTCGTACCTGTTCTGTGCGTAGCTCTTGCCGTTGTAGCCACGCGCAAACGCGGCCCAATCTCGGCGCAGCAAGGCTTTGTGGAGATTCTGCGAGCGCATGAAGCTGGCCATCGCCATGATCTGCGCGTCCTCGCTATCCTGCATTGCCTTGACCATCTCGGTAGCGCTGGCAAATCCGGCGGTCGAAGCATTGAAACCCATGACCTGACCAAGTCCCCAGGATGTTGCCCGTAGTGCCGGTTCAGGACTCAATCCAGCGTTTTCACACAGGGTTACGGCCTCCTCGAGCTTGGCATACTGGGTCGCCAAACCGCCATATCCACCCTGAGGACCGGACAGGTGTGGCGCAACCTTGTCGAAGCGCCCTCCTGTCTCGCGACGAAAAATATGACGCTCGAACAGTATCTGGGGCCGCCCATCGGCCCGAAATCCACAGCCCTGGGTAATGCCCGAGGTTTCGACGTCGATGACCGACCAGATTACCGCCGCTTCATCGGCCTGCAGCCCGATCTGAAACAATGCAGCACCAAGGCCGCCCGACGAAATTGGTCTTTTCTTGCCAACGAATTCCATGTCGTTTCCTCCTGGCGAATATCACCTGATCGCATCACCGGATGATGGTGACGGAATATTGATATCAGCAAGCGGGCACATAAGCAAATGGAATTTTCCGCCCGGCAACTGCCGGGCGGGCCGTGCTCGTTCTACAACCCAAGTGCGGATTCAGCGAACCTCGATGGTCGCCGTCCGTCCGGATTTCGCCCCCGCCTTGCGCAGCAGATCGAAGATTTCCGTGTTGTTGTAGCGGGTGGCAAGGTCGAGTGCGGTCTCGCCAGTATCCAGGGTGCGCTGGGTATCCGCCTTGTTGGCCAACAGCAGGCGAACCACTTCGGCGTGCCCGTTGCGCGTCGCGGCCATGAGCGGCGTAGTCCCGTTTTCCGACGGAAGATTGACATCGGCCCCCGACTTGATCAGCAGTTTTGCGATGTCGACATGGCCGGCAAACGAGGCGTAGGCCAAGGGCGTCCAACCCTGCATGTTGACTGCCGCCCCGCCCGCAATCAGCGCCTCGGCAATTTTCAGATGGCCGCGAAACGCTGCCAGACGCAAGGCCGTGTCGCCCGACGCGTTGCGCGCATTCAGTTTGGCCCGCTGCCTGACGAGGTATTGGACAAGCTCAAGGTGCCCATCCCGGGTCGCCAGCATCAGCAGCGTATTGCCTTCGATGTCCGTAGTATCGATCGATGCACCCTTGTTGATCAGTGTCGACACCTCGGCGGCATCACCGGATTTCGCCGCGCTGATCAGGTCATCGTAGGTATCAGCGCCAGCCAGCAACGGAAGCGCAAATGCTACGGTCAGGAGCATTTTTTTGATGATTTTCATGGTCGTTTGGCGTGGGTGAATAGCAAGAAGAAATTATCGGTGGTGGCCTGGTGAATGGCCTCGATGTCCAGCGAACGCAAGCGTGCGATCTCCTCGGCCACGTAACGGACATAGGCCGGTTCATTGGGCTTGCCGCGATAAGGGGCAGGCGCCAGATACGGCGAATCGGTTTCGACCAGAAGGCGATCGAGCGGGCATTTGCTGGCCACCTCCTTGACGATGGCAGCATTCTTGAAGGTGACGATGCCGGAAAACGACAGGTAGAAGCCAAGGTCGAGCGCCAGACTGGCAATCTCCCAGTTCTCGGTAAAGCAGTGCATGACCCCGCCCACCGTGTCGGCGCCCTCCTCCTTCAGGACCCGCAGGGTGTCGAGCGCAGAATCGCGGGTATGCACCACCAGAGGTTTTCCGGCACGCCGCGCCGCACGGATATGGGTGCGAAAGCGCTCACGTTGCCATTCCGGTTGGTCTTTCTGCCAGTAATAGTCCAGCCCGGTCTCGCCAATGGCGATCACCTTGGGGTGCGATGCCAATGCGACGAGGCGGTCTTCATCCGGCTCTTCCACATCGGTATATTCAGGATGGACGCCTACCGTTGCATACAGCCGCGGCTGGCTCTCTGCCAGCGCCAACACCTTGGGAAAATCCTCAAGATTGACGCCGATGCAGACGGCCAGGCCAACCTGATTGTCCTGCATACGTTGTAGAACCTCCGGCAGACAGTTGGCCAGATCGGGAAAATCCAGGTGGCAGTGGGAATCGACCAGCATCGCAGCCGATCAGAGGGTGTGCGTAGGGCGCGCCGACTGCATGACGCCGCCGAGCAGCCCCTCGATCTTGCGCCGCGCTTCCTGGCCGCTTTCATCATTGTTGAAATGCACGCCAATCCCCTGGGCGCGCCCGTTCTGGGCGCCGGCCGGGGTAATCCAGACGACCGTACCGGCAATCGGCAACTTGGCCGGATCGTCCATCAGCGACAGCAGCATGAAGACTTCATCGCCAATCTTGTAACTACGGGTCGTCGGAATGAAAATGCCACCCGCGCGCAAATGCGGCATGAACGCCGCATAGAGCGCCGATTTCGAATTGATGTTCAGCGAAAGGACGCTCGGACGCTGGGGAGCGGGTTTTGCTTCACTCATCGGCGATCAACTGGCAAACAGGGCACGGTAGTCCAGGAAAAGGCCTTCCAGGAAGAGGCGCGCATTGAGCGGCTGCTCGGCCTCCTGGCGGCGTGTTATTACGGCGCGATACGACTGTATCAGGCGTGCAGGCGGAATCATATCAGCCAGCCCTGAAATTGTGGCCTGTTGCGGCAGAAAATACCGCACGGGCATACCGTTCCTGGCCAGGGTCAAATCGACCAGCCATTTCTGCACGGCATCGACAACCTGCTTGAGCAGCAGCTTCCCCTTACTCTCCTTGATCGCTTTTTCCAGTTCCGCCGCAACCGCCAGCGGATCGCCATGGCGGCCGGCGCCAAGACGCGTCGCCAGAATATCGAGCCAGGCATTCTGCCCGGCCACCGCCATATCCATCGCCAGAACGGGCGACCCTCCGGCCAGCGCCAGCCAACGCTGTGCTTCCTTCAGCCCGGAGTCGGCCAGGATATGCGCAGCGACTTTAGGCAATGGCACCGGTACAGCCACCACCTGACAACGGCTACGGATCGTTGGCAACAGACGCATCGGCTCACTGGAAACCATTAAAAACAATGTGCCTGCCGGTGGTTCTTCAAGTGTTTTAAGAAGTGAGTTGGCGGTACTGCGATTCATCGCTTCCGTCGGGTTAACGATGACGATACGCAATCCCCCGCGGTGCGTTCCCACATTGAAGAACTCGTCCAGCGCGCGCACCTGATCGATCGTGATCTGCTGGCTGGGTTTTTTCTTACCCTCTTCAACCTCGACCTCGTCGCCAAGCGCATCGGGCTGCAGCAAGCGAAAATCCGGATGATTACCCTGTTCATACCAGTTGCAGGCCAGACATTTTCCGCAAGCCAGACCATCCATTTGCGGCGACTCGCAGAGCAGGCTGGCAGCAAAACGGCGGGCCAGCTCGAATTTGCCCAAGCCCTTTTGCCCGACCAGCAGCAAGGAATGCGGCAGGCGTTCACGCCGGACCTGCAATCCAGACCAAACCTTGGCATGAAGCTCAATAACATTCATAAACAATTCGTTAAAACAATTTGTTCAAGTTGTTTACAAATATTTTCGATGGTCTGATTGGCATCGACCACCTTGACTCGCGAGGGATTGCCATTCGCCCGTTCCAGATAAGCGAGGCGAACGCGCTCGTGAAAATCGGCGCGCTCCTGCTCGAACTTGTCGAGCACGCGATGCGCCAGCGCGATCCGCTCCCGGGCCACATCCAGCGGCAAGTCGAAAAGCAGCGTCAGGTCCGGCTGCAGGTGTCCATGGACCCAATGCTCCAGCGTCAGAAATTTGGACCGATCCAGACCGCGACCGCCGCCCTGGTAGGCGTAGGTGGCATCGCTGAAACGATCGCAGACCACCCATTCGCCCCGCGCCAGAGCCGGTTCGACCAAACGGGCCAGATGTTCGCGGCGGGCGGCGAACATCAGCAGGGTTTCGGTTTCCAGATGCATCGGCTCGTTCAGCAGCAACTCGCGCAGTTTCTCGCCCAATGCAGTGCCGCCAGGCTCACGCGTTACATGAACCTGTTTGCCTTGAGCCCGCAGCAAGTCGGCCAGCCATTCGACGTGACTGCTTTTACCGGCACCGTCTATGCCCTCGAAAGTGATGAATTTGCCCTTCACTTCCCACCTCTTTGAAATTTGTTGACTGCCCTGTTGTGCTCTTCCAGCGTCCGGGAAAACTCGCTGCTGCCATCCCCTCGCGCCACGAAATACACCACATCGCTGGGCGCGGGGTTCAGCGCTGCCTGGATGGAAGCCTGTCCCGGCATCGAAATCGGCGTCGGCGGCAAACCGGGACGGATGTAGGTATTGTACGGGGTGTCGGTTTGCAGGTCGCGCTTTCTCAGGTTGCCGTCGAATTTCTCGCCCAGCCCGTAGATCACGGTCGGGTCGGTTTGCAGCAACATACCCTGGCGCAAGCGATTGACAAAGACGGCTGCGACCAGCTGACGGTCAGCCTCGCGCCCGGTTTCCTTTTCGACGATGGAAGCCATAGTCAGCGCTTCCTCGGGCGACCGGTAGGGCAGACCGGGCGCCCTGCTCTCCCATTCCGCTTCGAGTTTGCGCTGCATGGCCCGATAGGCGCGAGCCATCAGTTCTAGATCGCTGGACTGGTTGTCAAAAAGATAAGTATCAGGGAACAACTGCCCTTCCAGGCTACGTAGATTCAGGCCCAGTTTTTCGATGATTTGTGCCTCACTCAGGTCGAGGGATTCGTGCACAAGATCGGGATGCCTATCCAGCCGGGCGCGCCATTGACGGAAGGTCCAGCCTTCGACCAGCGTCAGCTCTCCCTGCGTCACCTTACCCCTGAGCAACTTGTTCAGCAGTCGCCGGGGCGTAACGCCATCCTTGACGGCATAGCTCCCCGCCTTGATGGCGGTATCAGCCCGGTTCAGCCGGGCCAGCAAGGCGAGCAGCGTCGGATTGACATCGATCCCTGCCTCGCGCATCTGGGTAATTGCCGAGCGCAGGCTACTACCCGTCGCGATCCGGAAATCGAGCGGTGATGTGCGCAGTTCGAGCGGCTGGCCGGCCCACCACCATAGGCTGCCAGCACCAGCAGCCAACAGCAGCAAAACTGCAAAAAGAAACTTGGTCAGTAGGCGCACGGGAACTCGTCGGCTGCAAGGAGGTCTTGCCCGTCTGGAACGAGCACGTTATAACGAGCGATATAATATCCGAAACCCCATCTGGAGCCCCCATGAATCCCCACTGGCGCAGCTTTCTGGAATCGACCGAAGGCATCTTCGACGGCGATACGAGCGAATTACTACACTTTGGCGATGCCGCCGGCGAACTTGAGGCCGCCCCCCGGCAAACCGTCGTCGTCCCATTGACCCACCTCGCCCTGATCGAAGCCAGCGGCGAGGATGCCAAGGCTTTCCTGCACAGCCAGTTCACCAACGACGTCAATCACCTTCAAGCCAGCCAGGCTCAGCACGCCGGCTGGTGCAACGCCAAAGGCCGGATGCAGGCCAGCTTTCTCGTCTGGCGTCGGGAAGACAGCTATTTTCTGGCACTGGCTGCCGATCTCCAGGAGGCGACCCAGAAGCGGTTGCAGATGTTCGTCCTTCGCTCCAAGGTCAAGCTCACCTCGCTGACCGACAATTCGGTAATGCTCGGACTATCCGGGCCGCAAGCCGAGGAGGCCCTGGCTGAAGCCGCCCTGCCCTGTCCGACCGAGGCGATGACCACTGCCGTCAGCGCCGGGACGATGGTCGTTCGTCTCGATGCCGGGCGTTTCATGATCGTCGCGCCGGAATCGGCGATGGCCGCGCTGTGGCAGAAGCTGACCGTCAAGGCCAGGCCGGCTGGCGTGCCGGTCTGGCGCTGGCTGGACATCCAGACCGCCTTTCCGCTGGTCACGCTGGCGACCAAGGAAGAGTTCGTGCCGCAGATGGCCGATTTCGAGAAGATCGGCGGCGTCAGCTTCCACAAGGGTTGCTACCCGGGCCAGGAAGTCGTTGCCCGCACCCAGTACCTCGGCAAGGTCAAGCGCCACCTTTTCCGGGTGACCAGCCAGCAAGCGCTGAAGGCCGGCGATGTGCTGCATTCGCCGGACAATCCCGACCAGTCCTGCGGCATGGTGATGACCGTCGCCCCCTCGCCGGCCGGTGGTTACGAGGCACTGGCCGTCGTCCAGAGCAATTTCGCCGACAACGTCCGCCTTGGCTCGCGGGAAGGGCCGCAAGTTCAGACTGCTGCGGTCAATCCCTAAAACAGGCCAAAATGTGCCTGATCGTCGTCGGCTGGCGGGTCCATCCTGAGTACCCGCTGGTCGTCGCCGCCAATCGCGACGAGTTCTATGCCCGCCCGAGCAGCCCGATTGCCCGCTGGCCGGATGCGCCGCAGGTCATCGGCGGGCTGGATCTCGAAGCCGGCGGCACCTGGCTGGGCATTTCAGAAGGCGGCCGTTTCGCGGCAGTGACCAATGTCCGCGAACCGGGCATGGCCAAGGGCGAACGCTCGCGCGGCGCCCTGACCCGCGATTTTCTGACCGCCGCCGCTTCAGCCGCAGATTTTGCTGCGCAGATCGACGGCGGACGTTACTCCGGTTTCAACCTGTTGCTCGGCGACGGTGAATCGCTGGTCTATTGCTCCAATCGCGATGGCCAGCCGCGCCGACTGGCGCCCGGCATTTATGGCCTCTCCAACCACCTGCTGGACAGCCCGTGGCCGAAGCTGCTGGCGGCGCGCCAGCGTTTTGGCGAAGCCCTGCCCGGCTTGCCCGACGAGTCGGCGTTTTTCCAACTGCTTGCCGACCAGACCATCGTCGATGACGAAAATCTGCCCACTACCGGCGTTTCCATCGAATGGGAAAGGCTGCTCTCGGCCATCTTCGTCAAGTCGGCAAACTACGGCACGCGGGCGTCGACACTGGTCTGGCAGCGCGCCGACGGCGCCATCACGATGCACGAGCAGAGCTTTGGTCCGAATGGTCAGCCGCTTCAGTCTTCGGTAATCTCAACTGCCGTATAGCAGGGAACGAGGTCGAACAATTCGACGATGTCGGCGTTGCGCATGCGAATGCAGCCATGCGAGCCGGGCAGGCCCATTTCCGCCGAATCCGGGCTGCCGTGGATGTAGATGTAGCGGCGCATGGTGTCGACGCAGCCAAGGCGGTTGCAGCCGGGTTCGCTGCCTGACAGCCAAAGGATGCGGGTCAGTATCCAGTCGCGATCCGGGAACGCCTCGCCGAGCGCCGGCGTCCACAATTCACCTGTCGGCCGACGGCGGACGAAGACCGTGTTTTCCGGCTGCCCGGCACCGATTTTGGCCCGGATCAGATGCTGGCCACGCGGCGTCTGGTAGCTGCCGGAAACCTCGCCAACGCCAGCCAGCGCGGTCGATACCGGATACTCGCGCAGGACTTCACCGGCATCGTCGACGACCCGCATCGATTGCTTGGCAACGGAGACCTGAAGCTTCATTGCGACTTCTTCCGGCGGTTGGCAAAGAAACCCGACAGCAGCGTGCTGCATTCCTCGGCCAACACGCCGCCTTTGACCGTGGCATGGTGATTCAGGCGCTCGACGCCGAACAGATCGACAACGCTGCCATGCACGCCCGTCTTCGGATCGCGGGCACCGTAGATGACGCGGCTGATCCGGGCATGCATGATCGCGCCGGCACACATGGCACAAGGCTCCAGGGTGACAAACAGTTCGCAGCCCGGCAGGCGGTAATTGCCCAAGGTGCGAGCAGCGTCACGCAGCGCCGCGATCTCGGCATGCGCCGTCGGGTCGCTCTCGCCAATCGGTGAATTGAAGCCGCGCCCAACAATTTCGCCATTCAGCACAACGACCGCGCCAACCGGCACTTCGCCAAGGCATTCGGCGGCGCGGGCCAGCGACATCGCCTCGCGCATGAAGAACTCGTCGTCCAGCACGACGACCGTGGTTTCCCCGCTCATAATCAAATCGACTGCCAATCCCGAAAATTGTGTCCCTGAAGGGCGGCAAGTATAGCGCTCCCGGGCCCTTATCTGCCCTGCAGCAAGAGGCGGATATCCGCCGCAATCTCCGCAATGCTGGACGCATCCTTGACGTAAAGGCGCAAGCGACCGGCCGGGTCGAAGACATAAGCCCCCGTGGAGTGGTCGATGACATAGCCCATTTCGCCGGAAACCTGCTTCTTCGCCGCAAATACCCGGAACTCCTCGGTCGCCGCCCGGGTTTGCGCTGCATCGCCGCGCAAACCAAGAAACGTCGGATAAAACCAGGGCACGAATTCCTTCAGGCGCTCGGCGCTGTCACGCTCCGGATCGACGGTGACGAACAACACCTGGACCCGCGATGCGTCGTCGCCGAGCGCCTTCATGACCTCGGCCAGCTTGGCCAGCATGGTCGGACAGACATCCGGACAGGAGGCGTAGCCGAAGAAAACGACGACCGCCTTGCCGCCAAAGTCGGACAGCGAACGCAATTGCCCATGGTGATCCGGCAGGCTCAGCTGCCGCCCGAAGGTGGCACCGGTCAGATCGGTGTTATTGAAAACGACCGGTGCCGGCTGACAGGCCAGCAAGCAGGCGGCGGCAAGACCCAGGAACAAGCGACGATTCATCATCAAATAATTTATGAACTAATTCGTAAGTATCGATTCTCAACGCAAGGGTCGGTTCTCACAAGGGGAGGGAACAGCATGGCGATATGCTCGCTTGTACCACGGTTCGCGCGTCGCATCCGTGGCGATTGGCTTAACTTGTTATTCCGCCGTCTTGGTGCGCCAGCCGGTTTGGTCATCCCCGGCATCGCCGCCGCAGCTTACAGCTTCAACTTCCCGGAGCCGGTCACGCCGATTGCCCGGGAAACGCTGCACATCCACAACGAGTTCATGCTGATCATCACCATCCTGTTCGTGGCGGTGTTCGCGATCATGATCTACTCGATGATCAAGCACCGGAAAAGTTCCGGTCATGCCCCAGCCAAGTTCACCGGCCCGACCGGCACATTGCAGTGGTTCTGGGCGCTGATCCCCTTCGCCATCCTGCTCTTTATCGACTTCGTGCTGATGGGCATCCCGGCGGTGCAGGCGATCATCAACATGGAAGACACCAAGACCCGTGCCGACATGGTGCTCAAGGTCACCGGCATGCAATGGAAGTGGCAGTACGAATACCCGGAGGCCGGGGTCAAATTCATCAGCACGATGTCCACGCCGCGCGACCAGATCAGCAATGCCGAAGCCAAAGGCGAGCACTATCTGCTCGAAGTCGACAAGCCGGTGGTGCTGCCGGTTGGCAAGAAGGTGCGCATCCTGCTGACTTCGACCGATGTCATCCATACCTGGTGGGTGCCACAATTCGGCGTCAAGCGTGATGCGGTGCCGGGCTTCCTGCGCGAGACCTGGGTGCTGATTGAAAAGCCCGGCATCTATCGTGGCCAGTGCGCCGAACTGTGCGGCAAGGATCACGGCTTCATGCCGGTGGTCGTCCATGCCGTGCCGGAGCCGGAATATCTGGCCTGGCTGGAAACCCAGAAAACCGAGGCCAAGGCTGCCGCCGGCGGGGCCGACAAGACCTGGAGCCGCGACGAGTTGATGGCCAAGGGCAAGGA
>CAIXSK010000017.1 GCA_903922075.1 uncultured beta proteobacterium
CTTCCAGTCGACCGTGCCTTCGTCGATTTCGGCGAGCAGCAGTTCGGCGATCGGCGTCAGGCGGGCTTCGGTGTAGCGCATGGCGGCGGCGTTGTCGCCGTCGCGCGAGCCGAAATTGCCCTGGCCGTCGACGATCGGGTAGCGCAGGCTCCAGTCCTGCGCCATGCGGACCATCGCGTCGTAGACCGAGGAGTCACCGTGCGGGTGGTACTTGCCGATCACGTCGCCGACGACGCGCGCCGATTTGACGTGGCGTGGGCTCTTGTACAGGCCCATCCGGTGCATCGCGTAGAGGATGCGGCGCTGCACCGGTTTCTGGCCGTCGGCGGCCGAGGGCAGGGCGCGGCCGGTGACGACGCTCATCGCGTATTCGAGATAGCGGCGGGCGGCGTATTCGGCCGGTGGCGGGATGTCTTCGGCCGGGCCGTTGGCGGCGGGCGGAAGTTCGGGCGGCTCGCCGGCCGTGGTGTCGTCCTCGCCGGGCGTGGCGGCCAGCGGCGGAACGGGGGTGTCGTCAGCAAGCGGCGTGGCTGCTGGCGCCTCGGCGTTCGGGCTGGCTACGGTGGCGGAATCGTTGGTGGGGTCGAAGAGGTCGGCTTGGTCGTTCATGATCGGTGGGGGCAAGGCAGGCAGGCGCGATGTTACTTGAAGTCGCTTGGGGGCGCCCGGTTCGCCGGCGATATTTCATTTTTTGCCAGCCGGAGAACTTTCTTGCCGGCGAGCCTGGCGGCAATGAGTTTAGCCTTGTTGCGTCGAGGGCGTGGGCGTTGCGGCGAGCACGACGCGGTTTCGACCTTCGGCCTTGGCCCGGTAGAGAGCCTGATCGGCACGGCTCAGCAGGTGGTCGAAGCCGCTGTCGGCGGGGCTGATGGCGGCGACGCCAATCGATACCGTGAGGGCGAGCGGCCGGCCGTCATCGTCGTAGGGAGAGGCTTCGACCATGCGGCGGAGTCGTTCGCCGGCAATCAGCGCCTGTTCGGCATCGGTGCCGTCGAGCAGGACGACGAATTCCTCCCCGCCTTGTCGCGCCACCATTTCGCCGTCACGACAGGCGCCAGCGAGGGCGTGGCCGATGTGGCGCAAGGCCTGGTCGCCGACGTCGTGGCCGAAACGGTCGTTGATCGACTTGAAATGATCGATATCGATCAGGGCGACGGCGAATTGAGCGTCGCCGGCAATGGCTCTTTCAAAGGCGACGGCGCCGCGGTGATGCAGGGTTCGACGGTTGGGCAGGCCGGTCAGGTAATCGGTCGAGGCGGCGACCTTCCAGCGCCGCTTCAGGCGCTCGGCGCACATCAGCAGGAAGGCGGTGGTGCCGACGACGGGCAGCACGGAGACGAGGATGGGGGCTAGATCGTGCACTGGGTTGGGGGGCGGGAAGAGTTGGTTGGCCGGTAGGTGGACGTCGATGGCCGCAACCAGCGCCACACGCAACAGGATGTAGGCGGCGCTGCCGGCAAAGAGATAGGCGAGCACCAGGCGGCTGAGCGACCGGCTGCGTCGCTGTGCCGTCAGCAGGGTATGGGCGCAACCGACGAGGTTGGCGAACAGACCCAGATCGATACTGATCAGGCGCAGCTTGAAGGAAGGGAGGACCGTCAGAAAGATGACGACGCCGAGCATGGCCAGGATGCCGGGGGCGAACAGGGCCGACTGGTCCGGGCGATGATGGAACTGGCGCAGGGACTGCCAGTAGGCCAGGGTGCCGAGGATGAGCAGCGGGTTGGTGAGCAGGATGACGCTCACTGGCGTCAACCAGGGGGCGACGGCAAATATGACGCAGGCGCAGGCGTTGAGCAGCGTGCCGCGGCGCCAGGTGACGGCACTGGGCTGAAGTTGGGGCAGGATCTCGCGGTGAACGAGGCCAAGTACGCCCCCGTTGGCGATCATCAGAATGGCGCCGATGATGAACGCGGTTTGGTGGTCCATGGATGCGCTGCTGCAAAGAGCGGCCGGGCAGGCCGGGATGAGATGAAAGGATGCTCGAGGCCGCGATTTTACCCGAATTGCATGCGCGGTGCGGCGGGATCGGGAATACCGGTTCAGGCGATCTTCGGGGGATAATGCAAACAGGGGCGGCAGGTGTCTTTTCGATTTTGGCCGAAATTTCGGGCTTACCCTGGGGCCAGCCGTTGTTTCTATGGTCGTAGCATTCTGCTGACTCAGACGTCGTCGGTCCGGCAAGATATTGCCGGGCGTGGTTTTCGTCCGGTCTGCCATGAGTCGTTGTTAATTTAGATATATTTGTTTATTTAATACCTCATCGGTTATATAGTTCGTCATAGTTCATTTGGCATAGGCAATAGATAAATTTCATGTTTGAACTTCGGAAATTTGTCGTTCCCGAATTTATTTTCGGGGTTGGGGCTCGGCACAAGGTGGGGTTGTACGCGCGCAACCTAAACGCCAAACGGGTGTTGGTCGTGACCGATCCGGGGGTGATTGCCGCCGGCTGGCTGGCCGAACTGACAACCGATCTGGACGAAGCCGGCATCAGTCATGCGCTGTTCAGCCAGGTAACGCCCAATCCCCGGGATCATGAAGTGATGGCTGGGGTCGAGTTCTACCGGGCGGCGGGGTGCGATGTCATCGTTGCCCTGGGCGGCGGTAGCGTCATGGATTGCGCCAAGGGTATTTCGGTGGTCATCGCCAATGGCGGGGATATTCTCGATTATGAAGGCGTGGACGCCATTCCCATGCCCGGGCCGCCGTTGATCTGCATTCCGACCACGGCCGGGACGGCGGCGGATATTTCGCAGTTTGCAATCATCAATGCGGTGTCGCGGCGCACCAAGGTGGCGATCATCAGCAAGATCGTCGTGCCCGATGTGGCGCTTGTCGACCCGGAAACCACGCTGACGATGTCGCCCAGCCTGACGGCTTTTTCCGGGCTGGATGCCTTGACCCATGCGATCGAGGCCTATGTTTCCTCGGCCAGTTCGCCGCTGTCCGATGTTCATGCCCTGGCCGCCGTGCGTGGCGTCAGGACCAGCCTCCAGCAGGCGGTGATACAGCCCGACGACCTGCAGGCGCGGGAGCAGATGATGCTGGCCAGCCTGCAGGCCGGCATGGCTTTTTCCAATGCCAGTCTCGGGGCTACCCATGCCATGGCCCACAGTTTGGGCGGCTACCTCGATTTGGCCCATGGCGAATGCAATGCCTTGTTGTTGCCAGCCGTGGTCGATTTCAACTTTCACGCCTCCGAGGATCGCTTCATCCAGATCGGCGAGGCCATGGGCCTGGAGATGAAGCAGGGAACGCCACAGGAGAAGCTGCGTCGGATCATGGATGACATTCATGCCTTGCGGGCTGCGGTGGGCGTCGAAGGCGGCTTGTCCGAGCGCGGTGTTTCGCGCGCTGTGGTGGCCGATCTGGCCGACCATGCGCTCAATGACTCGTGCATTTACACCAACCCGCGTCGGGTGACAGCGTCGGATCTCCGGGTCATTTATGCCGAAGCCCTTTGACGAAACGCTGTCCGCCGATGACTGGGAGGCTCACCGCCGACAGATCATCGGACTGGGCGAAAACTCCTTCCGCAAAACCTATTACCCGGAACTGCGGCGCAATGTCGCCAACGTCAAGAACCTTGTGCTGGCTGTCGAGCAGTCGCCGGGGGGTATATTCATCGCCGTTCGCGACGGGCGTATCGAGTATGCCAACGGAACGCTGCTCAAACTGGCCGGCATGCGCAGCGAAGATGTGGTCGGCAAAACGCCGCAGGTCTTGTGGGCGCTGGTCAGCAAGGGCGACGCCTGTTCGCTGGTCACCGAACAGATGGTGGCTGGCTTGCCGTGGTCGGGCGACCTGTTCCTGACTTCCGGATCGGGCGAGCGGCGCTGGGTGTCGGTCTCGATAGTGCCGGTTCATGACGACACGGGCGATATCACCCACTTTCTGGGAAGCATGGAAGACATTTCGGCGCGCAAGCAGGCCGAAGAGGAGCTGCTGGCGATTGCCCTGGCCCGCGCCCGGGCGCTTGAAGCGGCAGAGCATCTGTCGGCCTTGAAGTCAGAATTCATCGCCAACATGAGTCACGAATTGCGCACCCCGATTTTTCAAATTCTCGGGCTGGCACGCCTTGGCGAGCGCGTCCAGGATCTTGAACGGGCTCGTTCGTATGCCCAGAAAATGGCGCAATCCGGAGAGCGGCTGCTGCAGATCGTCGATACGCTGCTCGATTTTTCGGCGGTAGAAAGCGGGCGGCTGACCTTGAATCCGGCGCCATATTTGCTCGCTACCCTGGCGGATACGGTAGTGAGCAAGTGGCAATCGCGTATAGCCGACAAGGGACTCTATTTCGAGCTGGAGAACAAAACCGATCCGCAACTCGAGATCGTTGTAGACAGCCGGCGCTTGCATCAGGTTCTCGATGAATTGCTGTCCAATGCCCTGAACTTTACCGAGCACGGGCTCATTCATTTGTCGATCAGCGGTACCGCCGACACGATGGAGTTCGCGGTGACCGATTCCGGCGCCGGGATGACCGAAGCTCAATTGGAAAACGGTCTGCAGGCCTTTCATCAGATCGACGGCAGCGCTACTCGCCGCGTTGGCGGCATGGGACTGGGACTGGCGCTGGTCAGGCAGCTCGTCGAGCTGATGGGCGGGCGCCTGCTTGCCGAGAGTACCCCGGGCGTTGGCAGCTGTTTCCGGGTTTCCGTGCCGCTCGCCTGAGCGATGTCGGCATCCGGATAGTTGTGTCCGACGCCAGACCGGCGCCGCATGCCGCTTTCCAGAACTTTGGTTAATTATTGTGGTCGACCTGCCAAGGTGGCCGCTGGGCCAGCATGGCGGCGATTGAATTCCTTGATTTACCGAAATGTTGCCGGGATAATCATGGCGAGCGGGAATCGCTACGAACTATCAGGCGGCGATTCGCAAATAGCCGTTTTCGATCATCCATTTTTGGGCCACGCCATGAACAGACTGCCCGCGGTTCTCTATTTTGTTTGCGCAGCTGCGCTGGGACAACAGAGTGCCGAGCCGACCATCCGCATTTGCGACGATACCGGCTGTTCCGATCGGCCACGCAGTTCGTCAACTTTCAACCCGAGCGCCGGTGGCGATGCGCAGGCTGAGCGCCGGGCCGCCCAGTTGATTGCCCTGGCCGAGAAAGATCCGCGCGCCGCCTACGACCTTGGCCTGCGTTATTTCCGCGGCGATGGCGTCCGGCAGGACAGCTATCAGGCACTGACCTGGATGCGCGATGCGGCCGAGCGCGGCTACCTCAAGGCGCAAGTTGCCGTCGGCAAGCTCTACCTGATGGGCCTGGAGGAAATGGGTTCCGATCCGGCCGAAGCAGAAAAGTGGTTTTCCATCGCCGCCGGACGCGGCGACAAGGAGGCCAGGAAACTGCTGACCGAGGCCAGCAAGGCCAAGAAGGACGAAGTCGCCTATCGCCGCTGGGTCGATTCGCAAAAAGCCATCTGGAATAGCTACTGGTATAACCGGTACGAATACCAGTGGTATTGGTATAACAACGGCTGGTACGACCGCCGTTACTAATTTTTTTACAGGAGCGTAGTGCGATGATTCTCAAGAAAAATATGGCCGGCATGGCCGGATTGCTCGCCTTGACCTACATGCTCGGTGGCTGCGTGACGCCCGGCAGTGGCGGCTCGGTAACGACCGGTTCGCCGGATGCCACCGCAGTCAGCGGTGCGGCCGGCGGCGCGACCAGCGCCGGGGCCAACGCTTCGCTTGAACGCTGTAGCGAGACGCTCGGCACGCTGGCCGTTGACGATGGCCGCGGCAAGGACTGGTACGCAAGTTTCGGCGCGGCGACCAAGATCACTACCATCGAGCCGCTGATCCGCCTCGCCGTCCAGCAATCCAACTGCTTTGTGATCACCTCGATCGGCAACAACCGGACGGACAGCAAGATGTCGGCGATCACCGACAAGCAGCGCAATTCCGGTGAATTCCGGGCCGGGTCCAAGCAGCAGAAGGGCCAGCGCGTCGCCGCTGACTATTACATGGAGCCGTCGATCATCATCGACAACTCGTCGACCGGCAAGGTGGCTGGTGCGCTCGGTGGCCTGGTCGGTCGCGGTGCGGGCGCCGTCGCGGCCGGCATGGAGAGCAAGGTCTCGGTCGTGACCCTGTCGATGTTCGACATCCGTTCCGGCGTCCAGATTGCGATTTCCGAGGGCAATGCGACGGCCACCAACTACGGCGCTGCGCTGGGCGCCTTCGGTGGTGGCGCGGCCGGCGGCTTGAGCGGCTTCTCGCAGACGCCGGAAGGCAAGGCCACCGTCGCTGCCTTTACCGATGCCTACAACAAGATGGTCATCGCGCTGCGCAACTACAAGGCCCAGGACGTCAAGGGCGGCCTGGGACGTGGCGGTCAGCTGAAGGTCAAGTAAATTTCGGGGAAACCCATCCGAGGGCGCCGCTGGCGCCCTTTTTCGTTTTTGGCCAAAATTTCCGGCCGACCCTGGGGCCAGCCGTTGTTTCTATGGTCGTAGCATTCCGACTGGGCTCTGGAAAGCAGTCAGGCAGGCGTCGTAGCGGCAGGAATCTGGCGAAGGTAGCGAATTGTTAAAAAGCTTTCATATAATTTCACCAAAACTGTCTTCGATTTTGCTTAGTATCGGTTGGCGTTCCGGATTCACCGGGACTTTTTACTCGTATCGCGGAGGTCACATGGGAATTTTCAGCAGCATTCTGTCCAAACTCGGTTTTGGTGAAGAGAAGAAGGAAGAGGTGGTCGCCGAGGCTGCCCCGGCAGCCGTCAGCGTCGAAGCCGCACCCGCGGCACCGGTGGCAATCAGCGAGGTCGATGTCGTGACCAGGCTGGAAGGCATGGCTGCCGCCCACGCCGAAAAGCTCAACTGGAAAACCTCCATTGTCGATCTGTTGAAGCTGCTGGGTCTTGATAGCAGCCTGGCCGTCCGCAAGGAGCTGGCTGCCGAACTGGGCTGCCCGGCCGACAAGATGGGCGATTCGGCCCAGATGAACATGTGGCTGCACAAGACGGTGCTGCAGAAGCTGGCAGCGAATGGTGGCAATATTCCGGCGGAACTGCTGTAAGGATTCTTCCCGGCATCGGCAAAATGGCTCGCTTGTTGCGGGCCATTTTTTTGCGCTTTAGCCGGCGGCGTTCTCGTCGAGCAGGCGTTCGCACTCGACCATCAGCGATTCGGCGATTTCGGAATGGTGGTTGGGGTC
>CAIXSK010000018.1 GCA_903922075.1 uncultured beta proteobacterium
CTGCGCATCGCGACGGGCCATGCCGTGGTGCTCTCGCCCGAGACGATCGGGACGGAGACGCTGCCGGCGGGGCGCTACGCCATGCTGGAAGTGGTCGATAGCGGCGCCGGCATCCCGCCGGAGGTGCTGCCCCGCATCTTCGACCCCTTCTTCACCACCAAGCCGGTCGGCAAGGGCACCGGCCTCGGCCTCTCGGTTTCCTACGGCATCATCGAAAAACACGGTGGCAGGATCGAAGTCGCCAGCCAGCCGGGGGAAGGCACCACCTTCACCGTCTGGTTGCCGGTTCGTCAGCCCGAGGTCAAGCCGGCGGCGTGATTCCGGTGGTTCGCTGGCGCAGGAATGCGCGTTCTGCGGAATGCTACGGTCGGCCTGTTTTTTTGCCCAAAATTCAAAAGCCCGGTGCGGTGGGCGGTGTTATCGCCGGATGGCCCGCGTCGGTCATTCGAAAAGCCAGCGTGCGCAGATCAGGGCAAGGACGATCCACAGCCCCACCACTGCCACGGCCGCCCCGCGGCTGACCGGTTTTTCCGTCGCCTGCGCGGCCTGCTCCCGGGCGGCAGCGATGACCTCCGGCGGCGTCAGGCGGACGACCAGCCAGAGCCCGATCGGCAGCAGCAACAGGTCGTCGAGGTAGCCGATGACCGGGATGAAATCCGGGATCAGGTCGATCGGACTCAGCGCGTAGGCGGCGACCATCAGCGCCAGCAGGCGCACAAGCAGCGGCGTGCGCGGGTCGCGGGCGGCAAAATAGACGGTCAGCGTGTGTTGCTTGAGCGTCCTGGCCCAGGTTTTCAGCGATGACATCACGGGGGGCTACAACTCGGCGTTGATGACCCGCCGCCGATACGGCCGGCTGAGTTTGTGGATCAGGCCGATCTGCTCGATCCGGTCGCGGTAGGTCGGCATGTTGCGTTCGCGCAGCATGAAGGGCGGGCGGCGCGGCGCGCCGGCGGCGAGCAGTTCGAGGCTGGTGCCGGTGGCCAGCGCCATGCCGGCCTCGATGCAGGTGTTCAGGTTGTCGTCGGTCAGGTCGGCGATGACCAGCAGCGCGTTGCAGACGGCATGGCGGACGGCGGCATTGACGCTTTCCGGGTTGCCCTCGTGCACCTCGTCGCCGACCACCGTCGGCATCGAAGTGATCAGCTGGATCAACTGGCGGACCGGCCCGGTCAGCCGGGTGTCTTCGGAGGCCAGGTCCATCGCGCAGAAGACGTAGTGCGGCCGGCTCGGCTTCTGCCAGACGTCCCAGAGATCGTTGAGCGCCGGTTGCAGGGCGGCCGGCACCGTCTCGCTGGCGGTATCCAGGCGCAGCCAGTTCCGGTCGCCGCCGTCGGCCAGGCTGACCCGCGGATCGGCGATGACGACGCTGGGCAGGCCGAGGCGGGCGGCGAACTCGATCTCCTGCAGGAAATATTTGTACGGCCCCTGGCCGGGCGTGGCGACCGCCTCGCCGCGGAAAGGGATGATGCCGACGAAGGCGCCGCAACTGCTCATGATGCGCTCGACCCGGCTGCCGGCGCCAAAGCCCTTCTGGTCCGGCGAATCGCCGATCAGGCGCAGCCCCTGGCGGACCAGGTGGCGGCAGACGGCGGTGGCGCTGGCGTTGTCCTGAGCCTGCCATGAGGCGCTGACATAAACGTCGCGCGAGCTCGCCGGGTTGGGCTGGTTCTCGCTCGGGTGCAGGGCGCGCAGGATGGCCAGCGCGATGTCGGCGGTGAATTCGCCGTCCGCCACGTCGATCCACGAAATGCCGCCCATCAACTCCTTGACCTCGGCATTGCCCATGCGCAGCGCCACCATGCGAAAGCCGCGGAAATTGGCGCGCTGGTTCATCGCCGAGTTGTATTCGTTGAGCACCCAGCCGCGCGCCAGCGATTCGTCGGAGGCGACGAGCAGCACGGCCCGGCAGCGCTCGATGGCCAGTTGCAGGTCGGTGGCCAGCATGGCGCCGGCCGCCAAATCGCGGTCGTCCCACCAGGCCTGCAGTCCGGCCGATTCCTGCAGCCAGCGATAGAGCTTCTCGACGAAGGGGCGGTCGCTGTGGGCGTAGCTGAGGAAGATGTCGTGGTCGCGCTTGTTGAGGGGAAGGGCCATTGGCGATCTCTTTTGCAACGTTGCACGCCGGTCCGGCGCGGATTTGTCCATCATAGCCCCGGCGCCGCCGGTGCGCCACCGGCCGGATGCTGGCAAAATGAGCGCTTCCCATCGACAACCCTCCACCAGGGACGCCCCATGACCAAGGAAGAAATCGCCCGCGTCGCGCATGAAGTCAATCGCGCCTATTGCGAGGCGCTCGGCGACCACAGCCAGCTGCCCTGGGAAGCGGCGCCGCAGTGGCAGCGGGAGAGCGCGCTGCACGTCGTCGAGATGCACCTGAACGACCCCGAAGCCGGCCCGCAGGCCAGCCATCAGGCGTGGATGGCGCAGAAGCTGGTCGAAGGCTGGAAGCTCGGGCCGGTCAAGAATCCGGCGGCCAAGGAGCATCCCTGTCTGGTGCCTTTCGATGATTTGCCGGTGGAGCAAAAGGTCAAGGATTACCTGTTCCGCGGCGTCGTCCGGGCGCTGGCCGGCAGTAGTTAAACCGCCAATCAAAGACCCCAATCTCCGTTCGGGCTGAGCCCTTCGACCGGACTCAGGACAGGCCTGTCGAAGCCCTTGGTGAACGGCCCTTCGACAGGCTCAGGGCGAACGGATCAGATCGGCGCTTTGCGCCGCCGCCGGCGCCACCACAGCGCCCACTCGGTGCCGGCATAGAGCGCCAGCAGGCCGAGGACGACGGCGCGGGCCAATCCGAGTTGATCGGCGGCATTTGGCGCCAGCACGCCGACCGCGTACTTGGCGGCGATCAGCGTTGCCGGCACGGCCAGCGCGGCGCGCAGCAATACCAACCGCCAAGGATAGGGGCGGCCGATGGCGTCGGCCAGGCGGACGGTGTCCGGCGCCCAGGCCTCCTCGCGCAGGCTGACCGCCTGACGGGCGACGAGGCCGCGCAGATCGTCCGGCAGGGCGTCGCCGGACGGCAATTCGGCGCCCTGCAGCAGCACCGGGATGACCGTCTTGCCGAGACGCAACGCGGTGGCGATCTCGATCCGCACGAAATCCGGCTCCGGGCGCTCCAGGCGGGACTTCAACTCACTCAGCCAGCGCTTGCCGATCAATACGATGACGGCCTGCGTGCCGGCCAGTTCCCGCTGCAACACGTCGGCAAAATCCTCGCCGGCCCGGATGTCGTCGGCGTCGCGAAAGACGCAGGCGGCGCCCATCAGGCGTTCCAGCGAATCGGCCAGGCGGCCGGCCTCGCCAGTCGTGTCGCTGCGCCGGTAGCTGATGAACAGGGGGTTGGCCACGCCGCGCCGCCTTTAAATGATGCTCAGCGGCGTCCAGATGCCGCCGCGTTCCAGATGCATTTCGCCGGACACCGCGCTGGGCAGCACGCTTTCGGCCGGTCCCGAGGCCCCCTTGCGGAACTCGTAGATCAGGGCATGGGCGCGGTAGCCCTCGCCGTAGGGCAGGTTGCCGATCGAAGCAGGGAGCGCGGCGGCGCCGCTGCCGGCCCAGGCCATGATCTGCGCCTCGCTCGGGGCGGTCGTCGACTGGACCCAGGGCGCGTCGGTGACGACGAAGACGATGGCCCGGTAAAAGCCGGCCGGCGCATGGGC
Source organism: uncultured beta proteobacterium (assembly GCA_903922075.1). Taxonomy (GTDB): domain Bacteria; phylum Pseudomonadota; class Gammaproteobacteria; order Burkholderiales; family Rhodocyclaceae; genus Azonexus. Next base: position 3,663 of record CAIXSK010000018.1, read on the forward strand.
CAGCGCCTGGATGAAGGCGAGCAGCGACAGGTTGCCGACGCGCGGCGGGCCGACTTTCCAGCGGTCGTCGCCGGGCAGCGGCGTGCCGTCGGCGCGGATCTGCTCGAACTGGGTGGCCAGCGCGAAGCCGCGCGGCACCGAGTAATAGCTGCGCTGCGCGTAGCCGGCCAGCTTCAGCGATTTCTCGAACTTGTCGGCGACGCTGGCCAAGGTCGGTGCCGGGCCGGTGCGCAGCCACTTGTCGGGAATCGCCTGCTGCGCCGAGGCCTTGGGCGGCGGCCAGTCGAATTGCGGGATCGACGGCGAGGCCTCGCCGGCGACCGGGCCGCCGCCGTTGGCGGCAGCCGGCGGCTTGGCGTTGGTTTTGGGCGGCGGTTTGTCCGGTGCGGGCGTTGGGCGGGGCGCCTCGATGGCCGGTGGCGGTGGCGGAGGAGGGGGAGCCGGTGCTGCAGCGGGGGGCGGTGGTTCGGCGCCGGCCGAGGCTGGGGCTTCGGGGGAGCGGCTTTGCTGGCAGGCCGTCAGCCAGCCAAAAGCGAGCAGCGCGGCCAGCAGGCGCCAGCGGCGGCGGGGCAAATCAAGCGGGGAAAAAAGGCTGGGCATGGCGGCCTCCGGGGTCTGAACAGCTACCGGCATCAGGCCGGCCTGAAGCAAACGCGTCCCGAGAAATCGGGGCCTTGCCCTACAGACTACGAAGTTTTCTGGAGCGACGCAAGGATGGCGGCGTCATGGCGGCGCCGGGTTCAGTCCGGCACGAAGACGATGCCGAAGGCGCCGACCGAGGTCAGCTTGTCATTGACCGTGGTGTAGGAGGCGACGCCGAGCGAATGGTAGCGCGAGGCAAACGAAGTCAGGTGCCCGATGCCGAGCAGCTTTTCCAGTTGGCTGCGCTCCGCGATGGCTTCCTTGATCTTGTCGCGATGCCGGTCGGCCGACGGATTGAGGACGACGGCGAGGATCACGGCGGCGACGGCAACGATCAGGGTGGCGGGCTTGGACATGGCGGTTCCTCGTTCAGCGGCTAGATGCGGCCATATTATCCGCCGGCCACTGATTTTGCCGAATGCTACGGTCAGCCCGAAAAAATGGCCAAAATCGAAATAAATCTAGGCGGCCGGATGCGTAGTCTGCTGCGCCACGATCCGCTGCAACTGCCGGCGGTGCGCCATCGTATGCATGGCCGCCAGTGCATGCCAGCCGCGCAGATCCAGTTCGCCGAACCACGGATGGGCGTGGCGCAAAGGGATGCGCAAATCGCCCAGACTGTCGATCAGCCGCACATAATCGTCGACCGCTACACGCAGCAAACCCTGCTGCTCGGCACCGGCACCCGGTTCCGGCTTGACCTCGGCGATGCGCAGTTCGCGCCCGAACGCCGTGCCATCGGCCAGCGCTTCGGCCAACTGGCGGATGCCGGTAGCGACGATGACCAGATGCTGCAGCACCATGTTGGCCGACCAGCAACGGCTGCTGTCCTCCAGCCCGGTCACCCGCGGCAGCAGCACCGGTTCGCCGGCCTGCGAATCCGGCAAGCTGGCCGCCAGCGCGAGGGCCGCTTCGGTCTCCCGCCGCAGCCAGCGGCTCAGCGCATCCTTGCTCAACAGCGCGCGCAGCGTCTGCAGGAAGGCGCTGGAAATCCAGCGTTCCAGCGCCGGCAGGCCGGCGCCGGGCGGGGCGAGATCGGGTTTTTGGTTCATGGTGTTTGCCAAGGTCTCCGGTTATTGCCAGCGACAAGCGCGCTCGAACACGAAAGGCTTGTCGACGAGGGTGCCGACGGCCGCCGGCTGGGGGGTGCCGGGGCGCAGTAACAGCGCCAGGTCATGCTCGGGGTCATCCCGCAGGATGTAGCGCTCGCCCGGCGCCAGCGCGACTTCCATGGCGTAGCAGCGGATGAACTGCGGCAGGAAAGGATGCCCGTGCGGTACGCTGCTCAGCCACAGTCGGTGCGAGCCCGGTGTCACGACAAACGACCAGTCGCGGAAGACGCTCGGGACGCGGATGGCGTCAATCGGCCGGCCGTCGATGCCGCGCACCAGCAAGGGTTGCTGGTCATCGTTATCGAACACGGCAACGGCGGCGAGATTGCCGGTATCGGCGCCATCCAGCGCAATAATCGAGTGGGTCAGCGGCGCGCAGGCCGCCAAGACGGTCGAGGCCAGCAGAAGGGCGAGCAGACGAGCATCAGTGCGCAAACTGGAACCTCACCAACGCCATGGTCAGCGCGAACAGATAACCGTAGGAGAACCTGTCGATGCGCAGCACGGAGTCTCCCCGCTTGGCTCGCCATGCCCCCATCGCACCCATGCACAAGCCGACGGCAAGCGGCGTCAGCAACAGATTGGCCAGCCGCGGGATGCCCGCTGGCGTCAGGTGGGCAGGCAAGACCAGCAGGCTGAGTCCGCCGGCCAGAGCGCCGAAAATTGCATAGCCTAGGGCGGCCAGCCAGGGATTCGGCGGCTTGCGAAAAGGCTTGGCCAGCGAGTGAAAACCCAGTTCCATCAAGGCCTCACCGAGCGCCTGAAGGAGAAATTCACCGAGTATTTCTACAATAAATTCGAGCATCGAACTAGGTGGCTGTACGGATCATTCGGCGCTGGAGTTTTGATTTTTTAATTTCATTCGAGCTTGGAACGTCTTGCGTTTTGTGAAGAAAACTACCACGTATGAGTCCAGTAAGTTACAAAGTAGGAATTTTGAAATTCTTCCCTTGGGTTTGCGGGTATGTTTGAGCGATACCATTGCCCCTTTTTTGTAGTCCAATCAATTGGATAAAAATATTCGCAATCAAACAGGGTGATATTTTTTTTATCGGTATAACTATCAATGCATTCTTTCAACAAAATTGGTCCGGTTTCATACTCGGGCCTTGATGTGTTAACCCGGGCGATCATTTTTTCAATCACAAACAACCAAAATTTGTGCTTGGGTACAGACATCATAATTGCATTGGGAATGCAATTTGAACACATCCCGTCCCCCATCTTTCCAAAGGCGATAGATATTCCTTGTACCAGTTGATCAATTGGCCTTAAGCATTCAAAATCTAAGTCTGCATAGAGGCCGCCGTAGTGATATAAATAAAAGTAGCGAACGGCATCGACTCGCTTAATGTTCTGATTGTAGCTTTCATAAATTGGTAAAAACCAACTGTAATGGTCGTTGATGAAATTCCAATTATCCTCATCTGTCCATAATATATAATCCCAATCGGGATGAAATTTTTTTATGGAATCTGACCATTTTTTGAAGTTGTCTGGAAGTTCGCTTGTCTTCCAGGTTTGATGAATTAATGTTGGAATTTTTGTTGAACTTGTTTCTGGATAAATTGCAGCGCGCTCCGTTCGTAAAAAATGCCTTGCGCGCAACCAATTCCTTTTTTTATGATAAATAAAAACAATAAGAAATAATATTACGACATAAACTGGGAAATATATTGTTTTATCCATGTGGTTATGTGATGGTAAATTTTTTGAATGGGCAACAATCGGGGCAGACGATATGCTGCGTTTTGCTGTTTATTCAATGTGAGTAATGTTGGCCTACTGCCCGCGCAAAAACAGCTTGTCCAGCTGCTCCATCGTCAATTCCGTCCACGTCGGTCGGCCGTGGTTGCATTGGCCGGCGCGTTCGGTTTCTTCCATTTGGCGGAGCAGGGCGTTCATCTCGGGCACCGTCAGTTGGCGGCGGGCGCGGACGGCGCCGTGGCAGGCCATGGTGGCGAGGAGTTCGTTGCGGCGGGCGGTGGCGAGCTGGGTGATGCCGTGTTCGCGCAGTTCGGCGATCAGCGATTTGGCCAGGGCGGCGGGGTCGCCGCTTTGCAGCAGGGCGGGGACGGCGCGGACGCCCAACTGGTTGGGGCCGAGCGGGGCGATCTGGAAGCCGAGGTCGGCCAGGGCGTCGGCGTGTTCTTCGACGGCGGCGATGTTGAGCGGGTCGGCGGCGAAGACGGCGGGAATCAGCAGGGCCTGGGTGGCGATCTGGCGGTGGTCGAAGGCGGTTTTCAGCTTTTCGTAGAGGATGCGCTCATGCGCGGCGTGCATGTCGATCAGGATCAGGCCGTGGGCGTTCTGGGCGAGGATGTAGATGCCGTGCAGCTGGGCCAGCGCGTAGCCGAGCGGCGGGCCGTCGCTGCCGGTGCTTTCTACCGGCTGGAATTGCGGGGCGACTTCCGGGCGCGGGGCGGGGGACTGGCCGATGTCCTGCGCGGCGCGGGCGAAGGCGAGGTAGGCGGCGGCCGCCGGTTCGGCGACGCCGAGGCTGGCTTGGTGGCGGAGCGGCGGGGCGTATTCGAAATTTGGCCGAATTTCCGGGGTGACCGTAGCATTCGTGCCATTTGAGCGTTCAACCAGCGTCGGGGCCGCTTCGGCCTGCACCGGCGCGGCCAGCGTGCGCTGGATGGCGTGGAAGACGAACTGGTGCATGGCGCGCGAGTCGCGGAAGCGGACTTCGGTCTTGGCCGGGTGCACATTGACGTCGACCAGCGCCGGGTCGATGTTGACGAACAGGCAGACGGCCGGCTGGCGGCTGCCGTGCAGCACGTCGCGATAGGCTTCGCGCAGGGCGTGGCTGATGATTTTGTCGCGCACGAAGCGGCCGTTGACGAAGACGTACTGGCCGTCCTTGGCGTCGGTGGCGCGGGTTGGGTCGATGGCGAAGCCACTCATCGACAGTGGGCCGGCTGCAGCGTCAAGCCTCCGGGCGGCGCCGAGAAAATCGTCGCCGAGGATGTCGGCAATGCGCCGGGGCGCATCGGCCGGGGCGAGCTGGAACAGGTTGCGGCCGTTGTGGGTCAGGCTGATCGCGACGTCTGGCCGGGTCAGCGCCAGGCGCTTGACGGCGTCGGCGCAGTGGGCGAATTCGGTGCTTTCGGACTTCAGAAACTTGCGGCGGGCCGGGGTGTTGAAATAGAGGTCACGCATTTCGACGACGGTGCCGGCCATCAAGGCGGCCGGTTCCGGTTCGGCGCCAGGCTCGCCGCGGAGTTTCCAGGCGTGGCCAGCGCCGCGTTCGCGGCTGGTGATGCTCAGGCGGGCGACGGAAGCGACCGAGGCCAGCGCCTCGCCGCGAAAGCCGAGGGTGCCAACGCGCTCCAAATCGTCGAGGCTGGAAATCTTGGATGTTGCGTGGCGGGTCAGGGCCAGCGCCAGCTCATCTTTGGCGATGCCGCAGCCGTCGTCGGTGACGCGGATCAGCTTGACGCCGCCTTCCTCCAGATGCACCTGGATCGCCTTGCTGCCGGCGTCTAGGCTGTTTTCGAGCAGTTCCTTGAGGACGGAGGCGGGTCTTTCGACCACTTCGCCAGCGGCAATCTGGCTGATCAGCAGGTCGGGGAGGCGGGCGATGGTCGGCATGCCGGGATTATCCCAGATTGCACCGGCCCGGGGATGCACGATAGCGGCAGGCCATCGTCGCCATAGGACTAACTCACTGGAAACTGAAACGCCCGTTGACTACGATTCTTAGTGCATAACATCCGTCAACTTTGAGAGAGATAAAATCATGAGCAACGAACAAAAATGCCCATTTTCCGGCACGCATGGCACTAAAGCCGCACTTGGCACGCGGTCGAATCGCGACTGGTGGCCGCAGCAACTGAACCTGGGCATCCTGCATCAGCACGCCCCGGCCTCCAATCCGCTGGGTGCCGATTTCGACTACGCGGCGGAATTCAAAAAGCTCGACCTGGTGGCCGTCAAGAAGGACCTGACGGCGCTGATGACCACCTCGCAGGACTGGTGGCCGGCCGACTGGGGGCACTACGGCGGCCTGTTCATCCGCATGGCCTGGCATAGCGCCGGCACCTACCGGACGGCCGACGGTCGCGGCGGCGCCGGCACCGGCAACCAGCGTTTCGCGCCGGTCAATAGCTGGCAGGACAACGGCAACCTGGATAAGGCGCGCCGCCTGCTCTGGCCGATCAAACAGAAATACGGCAACGCGCTGTCCTGGGCCGACCTGATGATCCTGGCCGGCAATGTCGCGCTCGAATCGATGGGCTTCAAGACCTTCGGCTTTGGCGGCGGTCGGGCCGACATCTACCAGCCGGAAGAGGACATCTACTGGGGCAAAGAAAACACCTGGCTGGGCGACCAGCGCTACAGCGGCGAGCGCGAGCTGGAAAACCCGCTGGCTGCCGTGCAGATGGGCCTGATCTACGTGAACCCCGAAGGCCCCAACGGCGCGCCGGACCCCGTCGCTTCCGGCCGCGACGTGCGTGAAACCTTCGCCCGGATGGCCATGAACGACGAAGAAACCGTCGCCCTGATCGCCGGCGGCCACACCTTCGGCAAGGCCCACGGCGCCGGCGATCCGGCCCTGGTCGGCCGGGAACCGGAAGGTGCACCGATCGAGGAGCAAGGCCTGGGCTGGATCAACAAGCTCGGCACCGGCAAGGGCGTGCACACCACGACCAGCGGCATCGAGGGCGCCTGGAAGCCGAATCCGACGCGCTGGGACAATGGATACCTCGACACGCTGTTCGGCTACGAATGGACGCTGGTCAAGAGCCCGGCCGGCGCCTGGCAATGGCATGCCGCCGGCGTGCGCGACGAGGACATGATCCCCGATGCCCACGACCCGAGCAAAAAACACCCGCCGATGATGACCACGGCCGACCTGTCGCTGCGCTTCGACCCGATCTACGAGCCGATCGCCCGCCGCTACCAGAAGGACCCGGCCGCCTTCGCCGATGCCTTCGCCCGCGCCTGGTTCAAGCTGACCCACCGCGACATGGGGCCGAAGGTCCGCTACCTCGGCCCGGAAGTGCCGGGCGAAGACCTGATCTGGCAAGACCCGCTGCCGGCCGTCGATCACCCGCTGATCGACGCCGCCGACATCACCGCCTTGAAGGCCAAAATCCTGGCCAGCGGCCTGTCCGTCAGCGAACTGGTCGCCACCGCCTGGGCCTCGGCCGCCACCTTCCGCGGCTCCGACATGCGCGGCGGCGCCAACGGCGCCCGCCTCCGCCTGGCCCCGCAAAAGGACTGGGCCGCCAACCAGCCGACGCAACTGGCCCGGGTGTTGGCCATCCTGGAAGGCATCCAGCAAGGATTCAACGGCGCCCAGGCGAATGGCAAGAAAGTCTCGCTGGCCGACCTGATCGTGCTCGGCGGCTGTGCCGCGGTCGAAGCCGCGGCCAAGGCCGGCGGTCACGCGGTCACGGTCCCCTTCACGCCGGGCCGCACCGACGCCTCGGCTGAACAGACCGACGCCGAATCCTTCGCCGTGCTTGAACCTGAGGCCGATGGCTTCCGCAATTACCAGAAGCGGGCCTACACCGTCCCGGCTGAGGCCATGCTGGTCGACAAGGCGCAACTGCTGACGCTGAGCGCGCCGGAAATGACCGTGCTGGTCGGCGGCCTGCGCGTGCTCGGCGCCAACACCGGGCAGTCGCCGGACGGCGTGTTCACGACACGCGTGCAAACGCTGAGCAACGACTTCTTCGTCAATCTGCTCGACATGGGTACGGTCTGGAAACCGACCACCGAGGCCGGCGAGCGCTTCGAAGGGCGGGATCGCCAGAGCGGCGCGGTGAAGTGGACGGCCAGCCGCGTCGATCTGGTCTTCGGCTCTAACTCGCAACTGCGCGCCCTGGCCGAGATCTACGCCCAGGCCGACGGCGGCGGCAAGTTCGTCAATGACTTCGTCGCCGCCTGGAACAAGGTGATGAATCTTGATCGTTTCGATCTGAAATAAACCTGCGGCAGGCGTCCCGGGGCGCACTAAGCGCCTGTGGAACGCCTGGTTCAGCTGTGTCGGGATATTTGACAGTAGTTTTTTTGGTGTTTTAAACACCCCTTTCGAATCAATGAGATTTTGTTTTGGAATGCTTTTTGCTCTCCGCTGATTTCCATAAATTTTTCGGAGAAAAGCATGAAGAAGCTACTTGCCGCAGCGTTGATCTGCGCATCCTCACTCAGCCACGCCGCACTGATTTCCTCGAGCGCCGACCCCGCACTGGCCGGCGGCAGCGTTATCGACTTCACCGGCATGGCGACCGGCAATGCCTCCAGCTATACGGTTGGTGACGTTACTTTTTCGACCTCCTCGGGCACCCTGCGCATCGCTCCCTTCGGCGAAGGCGGCAGTAGCTGGCTGGGTAGCGGCCAGACGCTGACCACACGCGATACCACCAACAGCGCTTTCTCGATCGCTTTTGCCAATCCTGTCTCGGCCTTCGGCATGGACTGGGGTGCAGCCAACCCGAGCTGGAATGTCTCGCTGTTCGACTCTGCCAACAACCTGCTGGAAACTGTGGTCTTCGTCGGCGGTAACGCCGGTGCCTCGTTCTCCGAATTCTATGGCGCACAACACGCCGGCATCTCGCGCGTCGAACTGACCTCGGTTGGCGGCTACGACTGGGTGATCGTCGATGACTTTACCTATGTCGCCGGTCGCAACCAGGTTCCGGAACCCGGCTCGATGGCCCTGGTCGCGCTCGCGATGCTTGGCCTGGGTGCCGTACGCCGCCGCAAGTAAGCTGCCGCGTCGATCCAGAAAACCCGCTGCGGCGGGTTTTTTTACGCCCGCCGCTGGCGTACTCACCCCCACGGCTTGTGCCGTCAAAGGCGCAAGAAGGGGAATGCTACGGTCGGCCCCAAAAAAGGCAAAAAATCAAAATGCCGGGTGAGGCTGGCCAGAAATTGCTTCTCTGGCACGCCTCAGGTCGAACCGGCTGCTTCCTCGGCCCAGGCGAGCGCTTCGACCGAGGCTGCTTCGACGGTGCCGAGCGAGTGGCCGAGCTGGCCGGCCAGCCGGGCAACATTCTGGACGTGGCCTTTTTCGACGGCGATGGCGAGCAGCAGGTAGCGGCCGAGCGGGCCGTCGTTGTCGAGCAGGACTTCGCGCAGCGCCGGCGTCAGATGGATGCGTTCGACCACCAGGGCCATCGGCAGGCCGAGCAGCGAATCGAGCAGCGACAGCAGGCCGAGCAGGAAGAGTTCGTCACAGTCCGCCTTGGCGAATTTTTCCTGGCCGAGAAGCTCCAGGAAGCGGCCGCGGGCCAGCGCCAGTTCGAGCAGCACTTCGTCGCGGGGCGAGGCCGAGCCGGTGCGGAACATGCCGATGGAGAGCCAGCGATAGAGCTGCTGCCGACCGAGTACCATGATCGCCTGGTCGATGCTGGTGACGGTCTGGGGTAGGCCGAGCAGCGGTGAGTTGGCCATGGCGATGACCTTGACGACGACCCCGGGGTCGCGCTTGGCGATCTGGGCGAGGTCTTCGAGGTCGGTTTCCTGGCGCAGGCCGCTCAGCATTTCAATCAGTACCAGACGGCTCTGGTCGATTTCGCCGTTTTGCTGTTCCTCGTCAGGCGCGGTACTGAAGGCGCCGAGACAGTAGGCGATGTCGTTGGCCAGGCAATAGCGCTGTTCCGGCCAGCGATTGACCCGGTCGGCGATCAGCTTGGCCGTGGGGAGCGTCGTCCGTAGCGTGCGGATGACTTGCTCGAAATTGGCCAGCGAGGCGGCGGAGAAATCGAGCAGTACGTAATCGGCGTACCGGCTGGCGGCGTCACCCAGGGCATCAAGGCTGGCGTTGTCCAGCGCGATGCCGGCGCCGCAGGCATGGATGGCGTCGGCGGTTTGTTGCCATTCGGCCAGCTGGCCCGGATGTTCCGGTGGGCTGAGCGCGAACACCGTTCGGGCAGCGATCAGGGGGCGGTAATCGAGGCGCTGCCAGTCGTCGGCCGAGATCGGGATGAGGGCAAGACGGCGCTCGGCCAGGGTGGCGATGTTGCTGGCCAGCAGGACCTCATGCGTCGCCGTAGCGTCGATCTCTTCGGCCGGGTCGGCCCGGCGGGCGGAAAAGCGGTAGCCGGCGATCCGGGTGGCGGCATCGATGATTTCGTCGCGCTGCAGAACGACGGCCCGCGCGGCGGGCCGGGCAGCGACGGGCGACGGCGCAGGGGAGGCCGGACGGTCGGGGTGGCCGGTGGATTCGCTGCCAAACAAGCGCTTGATGAATCCGAACATGAACCGCTTTCTAGTTTGTGTTTTGTGAATAATATCTGATATTACAAAAGTAATATATGCTGGATGTGGCCTCAAGCGCCGCTCCTGAGGAGCTGCTCCTGCGGCAAGGGGGGCATGGGGTAAAATGCACCCTCATTCAACGCCCGGCGCGCCGTATGGAAATCCTCTCCCAGTTCATCGAAATCGTCCTTCACCTCGACAAGCATCTGGCGGTGATGGTCCAGCAGTACGGGCTGTGGATCTACGGCATCCTGTTCTTCATCGTCTTCGCCGAAACCGGTTTCGTCGTCACCCCCTTCCTGCCCGGCGATTCGCTGCTTTTCGTGGCCGGCGCGCTGGCTGCCATCGGCGAGGGCGGCATGGACATCTTCACGCTGATGGCGGTGCTGATCGTCGCGGCGGTGCTTGGCAACACGGTCAATTACCAGATCGGTCGCTTCCTCGGGCCCAAGGTCTTCCACTGGGAAAACTCGCGTTTCTTCAATCGCGACGCGCTGGTCAAGACGCACGCCTTCTATGAAAAACACGGCGGCAAGACGCTGGTCATCTCGCGCTTCCTGCCGCTCTTTCGCACCTTCGCCCCGTTCGTTGCCGGCATCGGCGCGATGAGCGTCGCCCGTTTCACGCTGTTCAACCTGATCGGCGCCGCTGGCTGGGTCGTCTCGCTGTGCCTGGCCGGCTACTGGCTGGGCAACCTGCCGTGGGTCAAGGCCAACCTGTCGCTGATCATCATCGCCATCATCATCTCCTCGCTGATCCCCATCGGCTGGGGTTACCTGAAGAGCAAGGAAGCCTGATGCGCTGGCTGGCCGTCCTTCTCGCCCTGACGCTGACGGCCTGCTCGACCAAGCTGGGCAAGGACGGCCGGACGGAGACGACGGTCGATGTCAAATATCTGGGCAAAACCGAGGTTGACCGCATCGCCGACACCAACCGCGACGAAGTGGTCAGCGGCCTGCTGCTGATCGCCGACAAGCTCTACAAGCGCAACCCGAAGGAATGGAAGAAGGCCGGCCAGCCCAGCCGCGAGGCGGCGCTGGACAGGTTGAAGCAGCGCCTGCAGCAGCGCTGGCCGGAGTTGAACGGCCTGCGCGAAGGCCCGGCCGCGGCGCTGGCCTTTACCGATAGCTACACCGGCGACCGCGTCGCGGCGCTGGTCTACGGCCTGCTGACCATGGTCGATGCCGCCTACGAGCACAAGGAAGAGTTCTACATCCTCGACAGCCTGAACGAAATGAAGCTCTACAACAGCGCCCGCAACATGGACGTCGCCGTCTGGAAGCTCGGCCATGACCGCAATGCGGCCGGCGAGCCCTTCCTGATCTCGAACGAGCTCGATCCTGGCAACCGCAACCTGTCCTTCGAGCGCGAATTCGGGCGGATCATGGGGCTGCTCGATTTCATGGCCAAGGTCGTCGCCGACCGCAACGGCCGCAATTTTTCCCGGCTGACCCACACCGTGGCCAGCACGATCTTTCTACCGGTGAGTTTTTTGAAATGAAGAATATCGTCATCCTGATTTCCGGCCGCGGCAGCAACATGGAGGCGCTGATCGCCGCCCGCGATGCCGGCAATCTGCCGGTCAACATCGCCGCCGTGATCAGCAACCGGCCCGATGCCGCCGGGCTGGCGACCGCCGCCCGGGCCGGCATCGCGACCCGCCACCTCGACCACAAGGCTTTCGCCGGCCGCGAGGCCTTCGACGCCGCGCTGGCCGAGTGCATCGACGGCTTCGCGCCCGATCTGGTCGTGCTCGCCGGCTTCATGCGCATTCTCAGCGAAGGCTTCGTCCGCCACTACGCCGGCCGGCTGATGAACATCCACCCCTCGCTGCTGCCGTCCTTCCCCGGCCTGCACACCCATCAGCGGGCGTTGGAAGAGGGCGTGCGCATCCACGGCTGCACCGTCCATTTCGTCACTCCGACGCTCGATCACGGCCCGGTCATCATCCAGGCCGCCGTGCCAGTGCTCGACGGCGACAGCGAAAGCACGCTGGCGGCGCGCATCCTGGTCCAGGAGCACAAAATCTACCCGCAGGCCGTGCGCTGGTTCGCCGAAGACAAGCTGACGCTGGACGGCGGTCGTGTCCGGCTGGCCGCCGCGCAGGCCGATGGTGCTGCGCTGCTCGTGCCCGAGTTGCTCTAAGCCGCCATGCCTCTCGCTTTTCTCGCCGCGCTCGCCGCCTCGCTTGGCATCCACGTCGCCGCCCTGTTCGGGGCGGACGTGGAGCTGTTTGGCGGTGCCGACGAGCCGGTGACCCTGCGCGCCGAGCTGCAGCCCTTGCCGGCACCCAGACCGCCAGCCGAGCCCAAGCCGGCCGCCAAGCCGCGCCCCAAGGTGGCGAAAGCGACGCCGCTGGCCACCGCCCAGGCCGAGCCCGAGGCGCCGGTCGTTGCCGCCCCACCCGAAGAAAATACTGAAATTGGCCAAAAAAACGAGCCGACCGTAGCATTTACCCCTCCCGAGCCGGCCAAGCCGCTGCTGCCGGCCAACGGCACGATCCGCTACGCCATTTTCATGGGCGAGCGGGGCTTCCAGATCGGCCGCGCCGAACATACCTGGGAATTCACCGAGGACGGCCGCTACCGGCTGACCGGGATGACTGAAACCAGCGGCCTGGCCGCCCTCTTCAAGTCCATCCGTTTCGAGAACGAAAGCAGCGGCCGGTTGGTTGCCGGCGGCCTCCAGCCGGAGTTGTACCGGACCCGCAAGAACGGCCAGGACGCCAACGAAAACGCCGATTTCGACTGGGCGACGACGGCCGTCCACCTGTCGCGCGGCGACAAGACCCAGGCCATCGTCGCCGGCACCCAGGACATCCTGTCGCTGAACTACCAGCTCGCCTACCTGCCGCGGCCGGAAGCCGGGACGAGCGTCGGCGTCGTGACCGGTCGCAAGTTCGAGCGCCATGTCCTCGATTCGCTCGGCGAAGAGGATCTGGTCACGCCGGCCGGCCGTTTCCGCACGCTGCACCTGCGCGCCATGGGCAGTAATGTGACTGAAATCTGGATTGCGCTCGATCGTCACCGCCTGCCGGTTAAAATCCGTTTCACCGACAAGAAAGGCGACGTCTACGAACAAGTCGCCACCGAGATTGGTATGACACCACCCCCACACTCACTACGTTCGCAGCCCCCCGAGGGGGCGCCGGCTTCCCTTGGGGCGGCCCGGCAGGAATCCGCACCATGAAAGCCCGCTTCACCCCCGCCCTCTTTGCCCACGCCGAAGCCGTCCTCGGCCAATTGCTGACTTTCGAGCACCCGGCCGACGCTGTCGTCTCGCGCTATTTCCGCGACCATCGCGAACTCGGCCACGCCGACCGCGCCTTCGTTGCCGAAACGGTGTTCGCCGTGCTGCGCCGCGGGCGCAGCCTGGAAGCCCGTTGCGCCGACCACCTTTCCAACCGCCGCCGCCTGCTTGCCGCGCTGGCCGTGACGCGCGGCTGGAGCCAGCGCGAACTGGCGCCGGTGCTGAAAGCCAGCGAAGAAGAATGGCTGGCCGCCGCCAAGGCCGTGCGCGAGGAAGACCTGCCGCCGGCGGTGCGCTGCGACCTGCCGGACTGGCTGTACGAACGCCTGGCCGCCCAGTTCGGCGCCGACGAAGTGGTCGCCCTGGCCCGGGCGCTGAACCAGCCGGCGCCGCTCGACCTGCGCGTCAATACGCTGAAGATGAACCGCGAGACGCTGCTCGAAAAACTGGCTGCCGATGGCATCGCCGCCGTGCCTGGCCCGCTGTCGCCGATGGCTATCCGCCTGCGCGACAAGCCGGCCCTGGCCAAGACCGCGCTCTTCCTCGAAGGTGCCTACGAAGTGCAGGACGAAGGCAGCCAGTTGCTCGGCTACCTGCTCGAACCCAAGCGCGGCGAAATGGTCGTCGACTTTTGCGCCGGCGCCGGCGGCAAGACGCTCTTGCTCGGCGCGCTGATGCGCAACACCGGTCGCCTCTACGCCTACGACGTCTCCGACAAGCGCCTGGCCAATCTCAAGCCGCGGCTGGCCCGCTCCGGCCTGTCGAATGTCCATCCGGTGCGCATCGAGCACGAGCGCGACCAGAAGATCAAGCGTCTGGCCGGCAAGGCCGACCGCGTGCTGGTCGATGCGCCGTGTTCCGGCCTCGGAACGCTGCGCCGCAATCCCGACCTCAAGTGGCGGCAGAGCGAGACCTCGGTCGCCGAATTGACCGTCAAGCAGGCGGCGATTCTGGAGGCCGCCGCCAAACTGGTCCGCCCCGGCGGCCGACTGGTCTACGCCACCTGTAGCCTGCTGGCCGCGGAAAACGACGAGATCATCGCCGCCTTCCTCGAAAAACATCCCGATTTCACGCTGACACCGGCTTCGGCGGTGCTCGGCAAGCACGGCATTGCCGTCGAGGGCGATACCCTGCGCCTGCTGCCGAATGTACACAACACCGACGGCTTCTTTGCCGCGGCCATGGATCGGAAAGCATGAATGAGAAAAGCCAGGCTCTGCGCCTGATCAACGACCTGCTGGCCGATGTCCGCGACCCGGATTTCATCTGGCAGCTCCTGGCGCTGGCTGTCTGCCTCAGCCTGGCCGGACTGATCGCCCGCTGGTGGCGCGGCCGCCATGCCGAGGGCGCCGGCCGGATCTCCGACGCCAGCTCGCGCCTCGCCTTTCCGCTGACCGGCATGGTGCTGACCGGCATCGCGCTGGCGGCGCTGGGCAACGTCATCCACGTCAATCTGCTCAAGCTGGCCATGCCGCTGCTCGGCTCCATGGCGCTGGTCCGCGGCGTCGTCTTCGTGCTCCGCCAGGCCTTCCCGCGGGCGACCTGGCTGGCCGCCTGGGAGCGCATCATTGCCGCCACCGTCTGGGGCTGGCTGGCGCTCTACATCACCGACCTGGCGCCCTTCGTCATCGATGCCATGGAAAGCGTGCAGTTCCACGTCGGCAAGCAGCACATCGACCTGTGGACGGTGCTGCGCGGCATCGCCACCATCTTCCTGACGGTCGTCTTCGCGCTGTGGATCGCTGGCGTCATCGAAGCGCGGCTGATGCGCGTCCATTCGCTCGACGCCAATCTGCGCATCGTTGGCGTCCGCGTCGCCAAGGCCGTGCTGACCGTGGTCGCCATCCTGACCAGTCTGGCCCTGGTCGGCATCGACATGACGGCGCTCTCGGTCTTCACCGGGGCGCTGGGCGTCGGCCTCGGCTTCGGCCTGCAGAAGATCGCCAGCAACTATGTCTCCGGCTTCATCATCCTGCTCGACCGCTCGATCCGCATCGGCAACATCATCCAGGTCGGCAGCGACAGCGGCGAAGTCACTCAGATCACGACGCGCTACACCGTGCTCAAGCATCCGGCCGGCAGCGAATTCATCGTCCCCAACGAAACGCTGATCGGCAGCACGGTGCAGAACCAGACCTACTCGGATACGCGGATCAGGCTGGCCACCACGGTTGGCGTCGCCTACGACTGCGACCTCGATCTGGCCTGCCGGCTGATGACCGAGGCCGCCGCCAGCCATCCCCGGGTGCTGGCCGAACCGGCGCCCAAGGTCTTCCTGACCCAGTTTGCCGACAGCGCCATCAACCTCGAACTCGGCCTGTGGATCGGCGACCCGGAAGAGGGCAAGGGCAACATCGTTTCCGATATCAATTTCGCCATCTGGCGCGCTTTCAGGGAGCATGGCGTGGCCATCCCCTTCCCGCAGCGCGAGGTGCGCCTGCTCAATGCTGGTCAAGCCGCCGCGCAGCATTCTCTGATTTGACGGGCGTCCGTGCTCAGACCTGAAGCCCTTCGCCTGACCGCCCTGTGCGCCGCGCTGCTGATCGCTGCGGCAGCGCAGGCGGAGGACGATCCGTATTTTTCCAGCATGCCGGTGGTCGCCTCGGTCAGCCGGCTGCCGCAACGACTGGCCGACGCGCCGACGGCGGTCACCGTGATCGACCGCGAGATGATCCGCAGCCTGCCGATCCGCGACCTGAACGACGTTTTCCGGCTGGTGCCTGGTTTTCAGACCTACCCCAATACCACCGAGGCGGCCCGCGTCACCTATCACGGCCTGACCGACGAGGAGTTTTCGCCGCGCCTGCAGGTGCTGGTCGATGGCCGTTCGATGTACTCGCCGGCCTTTCGCAACGGCACCAACTGGGCGCTGATCCCGGTGGCGCTGGAAGACATCGAGCGCATCGAGATCGTCCGCGGCACCAACGCCGTGTCCTACGGCTCCAATGCCTTTCTTGGCGTCATCAACATCATCACGGTCGATCCGGCGCTGGTCCGCGGAGTTTCGGTTTCCACCAACTACGGCAACCAGAACGTGCGCGACCAGAGCGTGCGGACCGGCGGCAAGCTGGGCGAGGCGGGTGATTTCCGCTTCACCTTCCGCCAGCAGAACGACGACGGACTGCGCAACCAGCATGACTGGATCGACTCCTACTATTCGCGGCTGTTCGACTTCCGCGCCGATTTTGCGCTGAGCGAGCGCGACAGCCTGCAGGTCAGCGCCGGGCATGTTTCAGCGGTGACCCAACGCGGCCGGCTCGACATGGCAACCGGGCAAAGCAACCCCGGCAACCCGATCCGCGATTTCGACCAGTCGAGCAGCTTTCTGCAGTTCCAATGGCGGCGCGCGCTGTCGCTCGACTCGGACTTCGTGCTGCGCTATGCCTA
>CAIXSK010000019.1 GCA_903922075.1 uncultured beta proteobacterium
ACGGAATACGTGGTGGCTGGCGAGGTAGCCGGATCCAAGCTGGAAAAAGCACTCGAACTGGGCGTGCCGGTCATCGATGAGGCAGAATTGTTGAAATAGCTGAAAGAGGGAGTCGAAGAATGAAAAAAGTCAGAAAAGCTGTCTTTCCAGTGGCGGGCATGGGCACCCGTTTCCTGCCGGCCACCAAGGCCAGCCCCAAGGAGATGCTACCCATCGTCGACAAGCCGCTGATCCAGTATGCGGTCGAGGAGGCGGTGGCCGCCGGCATCACCGACATGGTCTTCGTGACTGGCCGTTCCAAGCGGGCGATCGAGGACCACTTCGACAAGGCTTACGAGCTGGAGAGCGAGCTGGAGGCGCGCGGCAAGGACGAATTGCTCGACTTCGTGCGCAACATGATTCCCAAGAACATCAACTGCATCTACATCCGCCAGGCCGAAGCGCTCGGTCTTGGCCACGCCGTGCTGTGCGCCAAGCCGGTGATCGGCGACGAGCCGTTCGCGGTGATCCTGGCCGACGACCTGCTCGATGGCGAAACGGCCGTCATGAAGCAGATGACCGACACCTACGATTACTACCGCTGCTCGGTGCTCGGCGTGCAGGACGTGCCGCGCGCCGACACCAAGAGCTACGGCATCGTCGATGCCCGCAAGGTGGCCGAGCGGGTGGAGCAGATCAACGCCATCGTCGAGAAGCCGAAGCCCGAGGATGCGCCGTCGACGCTGGCCGTCGTCGGCCGCTACATCCTGACGCCGCGCATCTTCCATCACCTGGAAAACATCAAGCCGGGGGCCGGCGGCGAAATCCAGCTGACCGACGGCATTGCCGCCTTGCTCAGCGAGGAGCAGGTGCTGGCCTATCGCTACGACGGCACCCGCTACGACTGCGGCTCCAAGCTCGGTTACCTGCAGGCGACGGTGGTTTTCGGCCAGCGCCACCCCGAGGTCGGACCGGCCTTCGATGCTTATCTGAAATCGCTGGGAGGCTGAATGGATCTGCAAAAAGCCCAGGCCATGCTGGCCGGCGCCGAGATGATTCACGACGAGGCGGTCGTCCAGGCGGCGCTCGCCAAGGTAGCGGCCGAGATTTCGGCGCGCCTGGCCGACAAGTATCCGCTGGTCCTCTGCGTGATGACCGGCGGTGTGGTCTTCTGCGGCCAGTTGCTGACCCGGCTGGGTTTTCCACTCGACTTCGATTACCTGCATGCCACGCGCTATGGTCCCGAAACCCAGGGCGGCAAGATTTCCTGGCGGACCGCGCCGTGGACCTCGGTCAAGGGTCGTTCGGTGCTGGTCGTCGACGATATCCTCGACGAGGGCGTGACGCTGGCTGCAGTCGAGGAAAGCCTGCGCCGGATGGGGGCGGCCGAAGTGTTGACGGCAGTTTTCGCCGACAAGCTGAACGGTAAGCCGAAACCGATTGCCGCCGATTTCATCGGGCTGACCGTGCCGGACCGCTTCGTTTTTGGTTTCGGCATGGATGCCGGTGGCGTCTGGCGTAATCTGCCGGCCGTCTATGCGATGAAGGATGACGCGTGAGCGGTAAGACGGTCGCCGACTTCATTGGCTACTGGGAGGCTGAAGGGCAGGCCTATGTCCGGCGTGGCGACTACGAATGGATGGCCGCGCAGGTGCCGGGCAAGCGGGTGCTGGAAATCGGTTGCGGCGTGGGGTTCGCCACGCAGGCGCTGGTCAAGCGTGGCCTGGCGGTGCTCTCCATTGATTCCTTGGCGGAGTGCCTGGCAGCGACGCACCAGCGCTTGGCGGGGGTGGAGGCCAGCCTGCTGCAGGCCGAGGTAACGGCCTTGACCGCCGAGCAGCGCGCGGCGATCGAAGCCTTCGCGCCGGAGACGGTGGTTTGCTGGCTGATGGGCGCGCCGGCCGAGGTCACCGGCGCCGTGCAGGCCGATGGCGGGCAGGCGGTCGTCGCCTATCGCGAAAAAATCCATCGCGCTGTGGCCGAGTTGGCGGCCGGACTGGCGAGCGTGACCCATCTGCATTTTGTCGATCGCACGGTCATTCCCTGGCAGGCCAAGGATATCGGCCGCGATACGCTGGTCGGCTACCATAACGGCAAGACGCTGCGCGATCTGCCGTTTGCCGGCGAACGGCGCCAGGCGCTGTATCGCAAACTCGAAGACAATGGGCCAGAGATGGCCCGGATCAAAATGCATCCGTCGCTCAAGGGCGCGGTGCCGACGCTGGCTTCGCTGCTGGCCGAAAGGAAAAAATAAGATGCTGGCAATCATAGGCGGCAGTGGCCTGACGACCCTGTCCAATCTCGACGTCTCGCACCGCGAGGTGGTCCGCACCCCCTATGGCGAAGCCTCTGGGGCTCTGGTTTTCGGTCAGATCAGCGGTCAGCCGGCAGTATTTCTGCCGCGCCACGGCTACGGCCATACCATTCCGCCGCACATGGTCAATTACCGGGCCAACATGTGGGCGCTGCACCACCACAAGGTCAGCGGCGTCATTTCGGTGGCCTCTGTGGGCAGCATCCGCAGCGACCTGCACCCGGGCGACATCGTCCTGCCGCACCAGATCATTGATTACACCTGGGGCCGCAAGTCGACTTTTTTCGACGGCAATGGCACGCCGGTCAATCACATCGATTTCACTGAGCCCTACGATGCCGAGCTTCGCCGCCGCATCCTGGCCGCGGGCGAACAACTGAGCATAGCGATCAAGGAGGGGGCGGTCTATGCGGCCACCCAGGGCCCGCGCCTCGAGACGGCGGCCGAGATCAACCGGCTGGAGCGCGACGGTGCCGACCTGGTTGGCATGACCGGCATGCCGGAAGCCGTGCTGGCCCGCGAACTCGGTTTGCCTTATGCGGCGATCAACGTCGTTGCCAACCACGGTGCCGGGCGCGGTAGCAGCGCCAACGGCATCCATTTCGAAAGCCTGGAATACGTGCTGCACGACGCCATGGGCCGGGTCAAGGCGATCATCGAAAAGCTGGTCGGCTCGCAGGATGTCTGCCAGCCGCTCGGCATGTCGGTTTAGTGACCTAGTCGGTAGTTGCTAGTTGTTAGTCATTAGCTCTAATTACTAGCGACCAACTACTATCAGCTAACCGATCTTCAGGCGCTCCATCAGCTCGGTTTCGAGCCGGATGCGGTTGTGGCTGTCCCGGAGGTCGCCGCCGCTGATCAGGAAGACGTCTTCCGCCCGTTCGCCGAGCGTGGTGATCTTGGCGGTGTGCAGGTTGGCACCGTGTTCGGTCAGCGTGTTGGCGACCGTATAGAGCAGGCCGGGCCGGTCGGCGGCGAGCAGCGAGAGGATGAAGTGGGTGCCCTTCTCGTCGCCGCGGATGCTGACTTCCGGCTTGATCGGAAAGTGCCTGACCTGCCGTGACAGCCGGCCGGAGGCGGGTACATCCGGCGGCATCTGGCGCAGCAGGCGTTGTTCCAGTTCGTGCTCGATGTAGGCGACCATTTCGCGGTCGTTGTCGCGATCCTCGACATCGAGCACGACAAAGCTGTCCAGCGCGTAGCCGTGGGCAGTGGTGTGGATCTTGGCATCGACGATGCTGTAGCCGGAGCGGGCGAAGAAGCCAACGATGCGGGCGAAGAGATCCGGCTGATCCTGCGTGTAGACCATCACCTGCAGGCCGTCGCCTTCCTGATTGGGGCGGGCGCGGACGACCGGCTGGTTGTTGAAGATGCGGTAATGCAGCGAACGTGTGTGCCAGGCGATTTCATCGGCTGAGTGACGCAGGAAATAGACGGTGTCGAGCTGTTTCCACAGGCGTTCATGGACGGTTGCCGAGAGCGCAAAGAAGCGCAGCAGGCGCATCGCTTCGGCCTGGCGCTCGGCGATCACGCCATGCGGGGCCGGTGCCTCGCCCTGGTTGAGCTGGTGCAGCGTGGCGTAATAGAGGTCGGCCAGCAGCTTGCCTTTCCAGTGGTTCCAGACCTTCGGGCTGGTCCCCCTGATGTCGGCGTGGGTCAGCAGGTAGAGCGCCTGCAGGTGGCGCGTATCGCCGACCAGGCGAACGAAATTGGCGATTACGTCGGGATCGGTCAGGTCTTCCTTCTGGGCGACCTGCGACATGGTCAGGTGATTCCTGACCAGCCAGACGACCAGTTCGGTATCTTCTCCGGTCAGGCTGTGGTTGACGCAGAATTCGCGGGCATCCGCGGTGCCGAGCTCGGAGTGGTCGCCGCCGCGACCCTTGGCGATGTCGTGGAAGAGGGCGGCCACATAGAGCAGCCAGGGCCGATCCAGTTCGGCGACCATGCGCGAACACAGCGGGTATTCGTGGGCGAACTCACTCATCGAGAAGCGGCGCAGGTTGCGCAGCACTTGCAGGATGTGCTGGTCGACGGTGTAGACGTGGAACAGGTCGTGCTGCATCTGGCCGACGATGCGCCCGAAATTCGGCAGGTAACAGCCCAGGATGTCGAGCTGGTTCATGCGCCGGAACTCGTGGACGATGCCGCGATCGCTCTGCAGCAATTTGAGGAAGGCGGCACGGTTGATCGGGTCGGCCCGGAACTCGTCGTCGATCAGGTCGCGGGCGAGCCACATCGCGCGCAACGTGCGGGCGGTCATGCCGACCAGCTCGTGGTTTTCCTGCATGACCAGGAAAGCATCGAAGATCAGGTGCGGGTTGCAGGTGAATACCCAATCCTCGTGGATGTCCAGCAGGTTACCGACAACCTGAAAATGGTCGTCGATCGGCTGCGGGATCTGTTCGTTTTCCGGCGCCAGCGCGGCACCCATGTTCTGCAACAGGATGGTGTTGAGCAGGGTGACCGTCTTGGCGTTGCGGTAATACACCTGCATCAGCTGCTCGGAGGCACGTTTGGCCTCGTTGGAAACGAAGCCGTACTTGGCGGCGAGGTTGCTCTGGTAGTCGAACAGCAGGCGATCTTCGCGGCGGCCGAGCATGAAGTGCAAGCGGATACGCAGGTGGCGCAGGTATTCCTCGCAGCCCTCGGCCTGGACTTTGCCTTCCGACGTAATAATCCCGTTTTTTTCAAGTTCTTCCCAGGTGGCACCATAGCCGGCTGCCTTGGCAATCCAGAAAATAACCTGCAGGTCGCGCAGACCGCCGGGGGCATCCTTGCAGTTGGGTTCGAGGCTGAAGGGCGTCTCGTTGTGGCGCAGGTAGCGTTCCTGCTGCTCCAGGCGCTTGGCCTCGCAGAAGACCAGCGGGTCGAGATTGCCGCGCAGTCGCTTTTCGAAACTGGCAAAAAGCTTGGCGCTGCCAGTCAGCCGCCGCGCTTCAAGCAGCGCGGTTTGCACGGTAATGTCGTTGGCCGCCTCGTCGAGGCAATCCTGTATCGTCCGAACGCTGTGCCCGATTTCGAGGCCGATATCCCAGAAATGGCCGATCAGACGCTCCAGCTTCTCCTGCAGGGCGCTGTTGGCTTCCTGTGGCAGCAGAATCAACAGGTCGATGTCGGAGGCCGGATACAGTTCGCCGCGACCGTAGCCGCCGACCGCGGCCAGCGCCAGCGATGCAGGAAAGTCCTGCGATTGCCAAAGTTTTTCGAGAACCGTATCGACCTGCCGGCAGCGATTGCGGAGCAGGGCGCGAGCGTCGTCGTTCTGCTCGTAATCCTGCTGCAACTGGTTTTGATTGGCCTTGACCTCGGCCCGCAGGGCGGCGACGTCACAGGGCATCAGGCGATCCACTCCGGCTTCGGACGGCATCCTGCAGAAAGGGTCATCACCTCGTAGCCGGTGTCGGTGACCAGAATCGTATGTTCCCACTGGGCCGACAGGCTGCGGTCCTTGGTCACGATGGTCCAGCCGTCGGCCATTTCGCGAATGCCCGCCTTGCCGGCGTTGATCATCGGCTCGATGGTGAACATCATCCCGGCCTCCAGCTTCGGGCCCGTGCCGGGTTTGCCGTAATGCAGCACCTGCGGGTCTTCGTGGAATTTCTTGCCGATGCCGTGACCGCAGAATTCGCGGACGACCGAGTAACCGTTCTTTTCGGCATGCTTCTGGATGATGGCGCCGATATCGCCAAGGAAGGCGCCCGGCTTGACGACCGAAATGCCCAGCCACATGCACTCGAAAGTGATTTCGCACAGGCGTTTGGCCTGGATGGAGCCCTCGTCGACGATGAACATCCGGCTGGTGTCGCCGTGGTAGCCGTCCTTGATGGTCGTGATGTCGAGATTGATGATGTCGCCGTTCTTCAACACGCGCTCGCCCGGCACGCCGTGACAAACCTGCTGGTTGACCGAGGTACAGATCGATTTCGGGTAAGGGTCGTAACCCGAGGGGGCGTAGTTGAGGGGGGCGGGGATGCAGCCCTGCACGTCGACCATGTAGTCGTGGCAGAGCTTGTCGAGTTCTTCGGTGGTGATGCCGGCTTTGACGTAGGGCTCGATATAGTCGAGAACCTCTCCGGCCAGACGCCCGGCGACACGCATTTTTTCGATTTCGTCCGGGGTCTTGATGGTGATGCTCATGGCTGTTCTTTGAAGCATGGGTAAAGGGAAAGGATAAATGAAGGGGCCTGTTTCGCAAAGCAGATACCGTTGGAAATGGCATACTGCGCGGGTTTTCAACAGGCGTGCATGGCGATGAAAATTCTTCTGCTTGGCAAGGATGGACAGGTTGGCTGGCAACTGCAGCGCTCCCTGGCGCCGCATGGCGAGGTCGTCGCTTGCGGTCGCGATCGTTGTGATTTGTCCGATTTGGGGCAGATTCGTTCCGTCGTCCGCGAGATGCGTCCGGCCATCATCGTCAACGCCGCGGCCTATACGGCGGTCGACCGCGCCGAATCGGAATCGGGACTGGCCTGGCGTATCAATGCCGAGGCACCTGGTGTGCTGGCGGAAGAGGCCGCGGCGCTGGACGCCTTGCTGGTGCATTACTCGACCGATTACGTGTTCGATGGAACCAAGGCTTTGCCTTACCTGGAAACCGATCCGACGGCGCCGCTCGGCGCCTATGGTTGCAGCAAGCTGGCCGGCGAGGAGGCGATCCGTGCGGTCGGTGGCAAATCGCTGATTTTCCGGACCAGTTGGGTGTTCGGTGCGCGGGGCCATAATTTCATTAAGACCATTCTGCGTCTGGCGCGTGAAAAGGAGACGCTGAACGTCGTCGCCGACCAGGTCGGTTCGCCAACGCCGGCCGCCTTGGTCGCGACCGTGACTGGTGTTGTTCTGGCCATGCTGGCCCACGGTCGGGCGCTAAAAGAAGGTGAAAACCGTTTGTATCACCTGGCGGCTTCCCGGCCGGTTAGCTGGTTCGATTTTGCCCGGACTATTGTCGATCTGGCCGGGCGTGCTCAGGGGTTTGATTTGCGCCTCAAGCCCGAGGCGATCAATCCTATTGCCACCAGCGAGTATCCGACGCCGGCGCGGCGTCCGGCCAATTCCCGCCTCGATTGCACTCGGCTGGAGAGCGACTTCGGTCTGCAGATGCCCGATTGGCAGCCCTATCTGGAGCGCATGCTGCAACTGCTGGCGCTCAAACAGAACGGTTATTGATCTTCCGGAGCGCGGCTTCTGCTGCTATAATCCGCAGGTTTTTCTCGGCCGTCATGGCTGAAAGAAATGGGTTGTGCACGTGGTGTGTGCAACCGAAATCCACACATCCGCCGATTAAGGGTGTTCGCCAGGGTTCAACAATGGCGGGCGTTTCAGGCGGGTGGAGGTTCAACCCTTAAAGGAGTTTTACTATGTCCGTTACCATGCGCGAAATGCTGGAAGCCGGTGTCCACTTCGGTCACCAAACCCGTTTCTGGTCCCCCAAGATGGCCCCGTACATCTTCGGCGCCCGCAACAAGATTCACATCGTCAACCTCGAAAAGACCCTGGCCAAGTACAACGAAGCCATGGCTTTCGTGAAGAAGCTGTCGGCCAATCGTGGCAACATCCTGTTCGTCGGCACCAAGCGTCAGGCCCGCGAAATTATCGGCGAAGAAGCGCTGCGCGCCGGCGCCCCGTTCGTTGACCAGCGCTGGCTGGGCGGCATGCTGACCAACTTCAAGACGGTCAAGACCTCGATCAAGCGTCTGAAGGACATGGAGCTGGCTGTCGAAGCCGGCGAACTGGAAAAGATGCCGAAGAAGGAAGCGCTGACCTTCCGTCGCGAACTCGAAAAGCTGCAGAAGTCCATCGGCGGCATCAAGGACATGGCCGGCCTTCCGGACGCCATCTTTGTCATCGACGTCGGCTACCACAAGATCGCCATCACCGAAGCTGAAAAGCTCGGCATCCCGGTTATCGGCGTGGTCGATACCAACCACTCTCCGGAAGGCGTTGCCTACGTGATCCCGGGTAACGACGACTCTTCCCGCGCTATCCAGCTCTACGCCCGCGGCGTCGCCGATGCCATCCTCGAAGGCCGTAGCCAGGTGGTCGCCGACATCGTTGCCGCCGGTGGCGACGACGAATTCGTCGAAGTTCAGGAAGCCGCTGAATAAAGTTGTAACGGCGGAGCGCTAAGCTCCGCCTGTTTTAAAAGCTCAGGAGAAAGAAATATGGCGGCAATTACCGCAGGCATGGTGGCAGAACTGCGCGGCAAGACCGACGCACCCATGATGGAATGCAAGAAGGCCCTGACCGAAGCCGATGGCGACATGGTCAAGGCCGAAGAAATCCTCCGCGTCAAGCTCGGCAATAAGGCCTCCAAGGCCGCTGCCCGCATCGCGGCCGAAGGCATCGTCGCGGTCAGCATCTCGGCTGATGGCAAGCAAGGCGCCATCATCGAAGTCAACAGCGAAACCGATTTCGTGGCCAAGAACGACGAATTCATCGCACTGACCAACGGCTGCGCAGCGCTGGTTGCCGAAAAGAACCCGGCTGACGTTGCCGCCCTGTCGGCGCTGCCGATGGGCGAAGGCACGGTCGAATCGACCCGCGCCGCTCTGGTCGGCAAGATCGGCGAGAACATGACGATCCGCCGCTTCGTCCGTTTCGAAGCCAAGGGCAAGCTGGTTTCCTACATCCACGGTGGTGCCAAGGTCGGCGTCGTGGTCGACGTGGTCGGTGGCGACGAGCAACTCGGCAAGGATCTGGCCATGCATATCGCCGCTTCCAAGCCGAAGTCCCTGGATGCCTCCGGAGTCTCCGCCGAACTGCTCGATACCGAGCGTCGCGTTGCCATCGAAAAGGCCCGCGAAGCCGGCAAGCCGGAAGCGATGCTGGAAAAGATTGCCGAAGGTACCGTCCAGAAGTACCTGAAGGACGTTACCCTGCTTGGCCAGGTCTTCGTCAAGGCCGCCGATGGCAAGCAGACCATTGAACAGTTGTTGAAGGAAAATGGCGCTTCCGTCGCCGGCTTCACGTTGTACATGGTCGGTGAAGGCATCGAGAAAAAGGTCGACGACTTCGCCGCCGAAGTGGCTGCCCAGGCTGCTGCAGCTGCTGCCAAGAAGTAATTGAAAGGAACGCCGATGACCGCACCCAAGTACAAGCGCATCCTCCTGAAACTTTCCGGCGAGGCCCTGATGGGCAGCGACGCCTACGGCATCAATCCGCAGACCATCGCGGCGATTTGCGGAGAGATCAAGGCGGTCGCTGACATGGGGGTGGAAATCGGTGTCGTGATCGGCGGTGGCAACATCTTCCGCGGCATGGCCGGTACGGCCACCGGGATGGATCGCGCTACCGCGGATTACATGGGCATGCTGGCCACGGTGATGAACGCCATGGCGCTGTCCGACGCGATGCGTCAATCCGGTCTGAATGCCCGTGTGCAGTCGGCCCTGAATATCGAGCAGGTGGTCGAGCCCTATATCCGCGGCAAGGCCATCCGCTACCTCGAAGAAGGCAAGATCGTGATTTTCGGTGCCGGTACCGGTAACCCCTTCTTCACGACCGACACCGCTGCAGCACTGCGCGGTTCGGAAATCGGCGCTGAAATTGTGCTGAAGGCGACCAAGGTCGACGGCATCTACACAGCCGATCCCAAGAAGGATCCTTCGGCGACGCGCTACGACAAGATCAGCTTCAACGAAGCGATCTCCAAGAGTCTGGCGGTTATGGATGCGACTGCCTTCGCACTGTGCCGCGACCAGAAATTGCCGATCAACGTGTTCTCCATCTTCAAGACCGGCGCGCTGAAGCGCGTGGTGTGCGGCGAGGATGAAGGTACGCTGGTCTATTGCTGAGGGAGAACGAGAGATGATTGCTGAACTCAAGAAAACCGCCGAAGGCAAAATGACTAAAACGCTGGAGGCGCTCAAGGCCGACCTTCAGAAAGTGCGTACCGGCCGTGCCCATACCGGCCTGCTGGATCACGTCCAGGTTGATTACTACGGTTCCATGGTGCCGGTAAACCAGGTCGCCAACATCACCTTGGTCGATGCCCGTACCATCGGTGTGCAGCCGTGGGAAAAGACCATGCTGCAGAAGGTCGAGAAAGCCATCCGCGATTGCGATATGGGCCTCAACCCGGCTTCCCAGGGCGACCTGATTCGCGTGCCTATGCCGGCGCTGACCGAAGAACGCCGCAAGGAAATGATCAAGATCGTCAAGAATGAAGGCGAGGGCGCCAAGGTGGCGATTCGCAACCTGCGTCGCGATGCCAACACCCATCTGAAGGATGCGCTGAAGAAGGGGGACATCCCGGAAGATGACGAACGCAAAGCCCAGGACGATATCCAGAAGCTGACCGACAAGTTCATCGTCGAAGTCGACAAGATGCTCGCCGCCAAAGAGGCCGAGCTGATGCAGGTTTAAGCCGGTTCCGCTCGGATCCCCGGCTGCATGGCCCTCTTTTCCAGTTCGACGCGACAGCTTCCCCAGGCGGCAGCCGTACCCCGGCACGTCGCCGTCATCATGGACGGCAACGGCCGCTGGGCGAAAAAACGTTTTCTGCCACGGGTTGCCGGCCACGTCAAAGGCGTCGAACTGGTCCGCGAAATGGTTCGTGCCTGTCTGGAACGTGGCATCCAGTATCTGACGCTGTTCGCATTTTCGTCCGAAAACTGGCGTCGACCGCAGGAAGAGGTTTCGTTGCTGATGCAACTCTTCGTCAAGGCGCTGGAACAGGAAGTTGAAAAGCTCGATCGCAACGGCGTTCGTCTGCGTGTGATTGGCGATCTTTCCCGCTTTGAGTCGCGCCTGCAGGAGCTGATCCGCCAGGCCGAGGCCAAAACCGCCGGCAATACCCGCCTCGATCTGACCATCGCCGCCAATTACGGCGGTCGCTGGGACATCATGCAGGCGACCAATCGCATGCTGGCTGCCCAGCCGGAAAAGCGTGAGGGCTGGGTGGAGGCCGATCTCGAACCGCATCTGGCGATGGATTTCGCGCCGGAGCCCGATCTGTTCATCCGCACCGGCGGCGAGGAGCGGATCAGCAATTTCTTGCTCTGGCAACTGGCCTATACCGAACTGTATTTTACGCCGACGCTGTGGCCGGACTTCGATACCGTCGAATTTGACAAGGCGATTGCCTCTTTCCAGCAACGCGAGCGGCGTTTCGGCCGGACCAGCGAACAACTGGTGGAAAAGACCAATGCTTAGAACTCGCGTCATCACGGCGCTCGTCCTGATTGGCTTGCTGTTGCCCTGCCTGTTTTATTCGTCGCAGGCAGCGTGGGCGTTACTGGTCGCCGGTTTCATCGGCATTGCCGCCTGGGAATGGGGCGCCTTGCTAGGCTGGAAAGCGACTGCCCGGATCGGTCTTGGTGCGACTACGGCGCTGCTTTGTGCCGGATTGTCGCTGCTCGTTCCGAATGCGATTGGTGCTGGCGAGGTTTTTGTCCCGGCAGCGCCATGGGTGTTGCTAGCCTACGGCCTATCGGCCGCATTCTGGTGTCTGGCGATGCCGTTTTGGCTTAAGCACAAATGGTCTCTTCAAGGCGTTGGCGGTGTTCTGGTCGGTGCGATAGTGCTGTTGCCCACCTGGATCGCCATGGTGCAGTTACGCAGCCTTGGCGCCGGTGCGTTGCTCGGTATCTTTGCTGTCGTCTGGATGGCTGATATTGCTGCGTATTTTTCCGGCAAGGCCTTTGGCAAGCACAAGCTGGCACCGTCGATTAGCCCTGGAAAGACGCGCGAAGGGGCAATCGGTGCCTGCGTCGGCGTCGTGATCTATGGTGTGGCCGTTCGCCAGATATTCAGCCTGGATTTCATGCCTTGGGCTCTCTGGATTGGCGTGCTGGTCGGTGTGACGGCCATCAGCATTGTTGGCGATCTCTACGAATCCCTGCTCAAGCGCAAGGCCGGCATCAAGGACAGCAGCAACATTCTTCCCGGTCATGGCGGGGTGCTCGATCGCATCGACAGCCTGACCTCGACCCTGCCCATCGTGGCCTTGGTCTGGTTGATCTTCACCCGTCAGTGAGCATCGCGTTGCAAAACATCACTGTTTTAGGTTCCACCGGCTCAATCGGCGTCAGCACGCTGGACGTCATCCGGCGTCATCCGGATCGCTACCGGGCCTTCGCGCTATGTGCGCATGCCCAGGGCGACAAGCTGTTCGAGCAGTGCCTGGAGTTCCGACCGCGCTATGCGGTGTTGCGAGATGTGCATCTGGCCGAGCAACTGCAGGAGCGTTGCCGGGCTGCCGGGTTGGAGACCGAGATTTGGCATGGTGTCGAGGCGCTGATCGAATTGTCGTCCATGCCCGAGGTCGATGCGGTGATGGCCGCCATCGTCGGCGCTGCCGGTCTGGAGCCGACGCTGGCTGCGGCCCGAGCCGGCAAGCGTGTGATGCTGGCCAACAAGGAGGTTCTGGTGATGGCCGGTGAGCTGTTCATGCGCGCTGTGCGCGAGCACGGCGCGACCTTGCTGCCAGTCGACAGCGAACACAACGCCATTTTCCAGGCCCTTCCTGCCGATTTTTCACGCGGCCTGGATCGGTGCGGCGTGCAGAAAATCCTGTTGACAGCCTCCGGTGGTCCGTTTCGCAATGCGCCGCTGGCCGATTTGGCCAACGTGACGCCGGAGCAGGCCTGTGCTCATCCGAACTGGGTCATGGGGCGCAAGATTTCTGTCGATTCGGCAACCATGATGAACAAGGGGCTGGAGGTCATCGAGGCGCACTGGCTCTTTGCGGCACCGCCCGACATGATCCAGGTCGTCGTCCATCCACAGAGCGTCATTCATTCCGCAGTTCAGTACGCCGACGGCTCGGTGCTGGCTCAGATGGGCAATCCCGACATGCGCACGCCGATTGCCTACGCGATGGCCTGGCCGGAGCGTATCGCTGCCGGCGTCGAAGCGCTCGATCTGTTCAAAATTGCCAGGCTGGATTTCTTCGCGCCGGACTTCGAGCGTTTCCGCGGTCTGCAACTGGCCTACGACGTGTTGCGCGAGGGCGGCACGGCACCGGCTATCCTCAACGCGGCCAATGAAATCGCTGTGGCAGCCTTCCTCGAGGGGCGTTTGCCCTTCCTGGCAATTGCCAGGCTTAACGAAGCCGTTCTGGAAGCGCTGCCGGCCGGTCCCGAGGGCAGTCTGGCCGATGTCCTGGCCGCTGATGCAGAGGCGCGGCGTCTGGCCAGCCAGCTGATTCAGGAATTGCGCTTCGCGTGAACGAGTTGCCGTTCTATCTCGCCGCCTTTGCGGTGGTCATCGGCGTCCTGATCATTGTCCATGAAATGGGCCACTATTTGGCGGCGCGCTGGTGCGGCGTCAAGGTCTTGCGTTTCTCCGTCGGCTTCGGCCGTATCCTCTGGAGACGAGAGTTTGGCCGGGACCGTACGGAATGGGTATTGAGCGTTTTTCCGCTCGGCGGTTACGTCAAGATGCTCGACGAGCGGGAGGGTGAGGTCGCTACCGCCGAGGTGCATCGCACCTTTAATCGCCAAGGTGTCGGGAAGCGCAGCATCATTGTCGCTGCCGGCCCGCTGGCTAACTTTGCTTTGGCGATCCTGATTTATTGGGCGATATTCATGTACGGTAGCGAGGAACTGCTACCGGTGCTGGGAACACCTCCCGAGGGTACCCCGGCGGCGATGGCCTCGATCCGCAATGGTGAGCAGGTCACCCGGGTTGATGGGCAGCCGGCGGCGACCTGGAATGACTTGCGCTGGATCTTGCTGCAGAAGGCGGCCGACCAGGACAGTGTCGATCTCGAAGTGACCAACGAACGGAACGAAATTGCAGTGCGTCGCCTTCATCTTGGTGTGGTAGGCGAACAAGGTTGGGAAGGTGATGCCCTGGAGAAACTTGGTATCCGGTTTTATCGCCCCGATATGCCGCCGGTGATCGGCAAGGTGGTAGCAGGCAGCCCGGGAGCGCAGGCCGGTTTGCACGTGGGCGACCGGGTGCTGGCCGTTGATGGGGAAATCGTTGCTACCTGGATGGCATTCGTCGCTAAAGTACGCGATGCGGCGGGGCGTTCCCTCAGGCTGGATCTGGAGCGCAGCAATGCAAATGCTACGGTCGATGTCGTTCCGGAGGCTATTTCCGAACATGGTCGGCGTGTCGGAAAAATCGGTGTGGCAGTGGCTGAAACTCCGGAATCGAAGCGCGAGGTGCGTACTTTTTTACGCTATGGCTTTTTCGAGGCCGGCTATCGTGCGCTGCTTGAAACCTGGGACAAATCCGCGTTCAGCCTGGTCATGATGGGCAAGATGCTGACCGGTGAGGTGTCGTGGAAAAATCTCTCCGGCCCGGTGACGATTGCCGATTATGCCGGGCAGTCGGCACGACTCGGCTTGGATTATTACCTCAAGTTCATGGCGCTGGTCAGTATCAGCCTCGGCGTCCTGAATCTGCTGCCCATCCCGGTGCTGGACGGTGGGCATTTGTTGTATCATATGATCGAAGTCGTCAGGCGCAGGCCGCTTTCCGAGCGGTTCATGGAGATTGGGCAGCAAATTGGCATGTCCATTCTGTTCGCTTTGATGGCTTTCGCCTTTTTTAATGATCTGACCCGCCTGTTTAACGGCTGAACGATGAAAAAATCCCTGCTGTCCATCCTGATTGCCGGCATGTTTGCCACTCCTGCGTTGGCATTCGAACCTTTCGCAGTCAAGGATATTCGGGTTGAGGGGATTCAGCGTACCGAAGCTGGCACGGTTTTCGGGTATCTGCCGGTCAAGGTCGGCGATACGCTAAACGACGAGAAGGCTGCACAGTCGATCAAGGCATTGTTCGCTACGGGTTTTTTCAAGGATGTCCGGATCGAAATCGAGAAGGATGTCATGGTTGTCGTCGTCCAGGAACGACCGGCCATCTCGACGATCAATTTCGTCGGAATGAAGGAATTCGAAAAGGATGTCATCACCAAGGCGCTGAAGGAAACCGGGATTGCCGAAGGGCGCATCTTCGATCGTGCGCTGCTTGAAAAGGCCGAGCAGGAACTCAAGCGGCAGTATCTGACGCGCGGCAAGTACGCGGCGAATATCACGACGACGGTAACGCCGCTGGAACGCAACCGCGTTGGTATCAATTTCAATATCGAAGAAGGTGTTGCTGCCAAGATCAAGCAGATTAACATCGTTGGCGCGAAAGCTTTTTCGGACAAGGAACTGCGAAGCCTCTTCGAATTGACGACCCCGACTTGGCTGAGCTGGTACACCAAAAATGACCAGTATTCGCGTCAAAAGCTTTCCGCCGATCTTGAGAAGCTCAAATCCTTCTACATGAATCAGGGGTATTTGGAATTTGCCGTCGAGTCGACACAGGTTTCGATATCGCCTGACAAGGAGGATGTCTACATCACGATCAACATGGTCGAAGGTGAGCGTTTTCAGGTTACCTCGGTCAAGCTGGCGGGTGACTTTTCCATTCCGGAAGATGAATTGAAGAAACTCGTTACGGTCAAGGCCGGTGACGTGTTCTCGCGCGACAAGCTGAACGAATCCACCAAGGCGATCAGTGATCGCCTGGGCAAGGAGGGTTACGCTTTTGCCAATGTCAATGCCGCTCCGGAAATCGATAAGGAAAAGCATCTGGTTGCGTTTACTGTGTTTGTTGATCCGGGCAAGCGGGTCTACGTGCGTCGTATCAATATCACCGGCAATACCAAGACGCGTGACGAGGTTGTTCGCCGCGAAATTCGCCAGATGGAAGGTGGCTGGTTTGACGGCGACAAGCTGGCTGCCTCCAAGCTGCGGATCGACAAACTCGGTTTCTTTACCGAAACCGCTATTGAAACGCCAGCCGTGGCAGGTACCTCGGATCAGCTTGATGTCAATGTCAACGTGACCGAGAAGCCTACTGGCAACCTGATGCTCGGTGTTGGCACGTCCAGCACCGACAAGATCATTCTTTCCGGCTCGATTGCCCAGAACAACTTCATGGGAAGTGGCAACAACGTTGCCATTCAGGTGAATTCCGCGAAATCCTATCGGACCTACGTATTTTCATATACCAATCCTTACTTTACAGAGGATGGCGTCAGTCAGGGTTTTGATATTTATCACCGCACCACGAACACCAGAAATACGGCGCTTGCCTATTACAGTTCGGCGGCGACCGGAGGTGCTATTCGGTTTGGCTTTCCGATCGGAGAAAAGGAGTCGCTTGGCTTTGGCATTGGCATAGATACAACGACGATTACGGCGTATTCCAACAGTCCCCCCATGTACCAGAACTATGTTGGCTATCCGGGGAACGACTCGGTTACCAAGCTATCAATTCCGCTGACGCTGAACTGGACAAGCGATGGCAAGGACAGCTTTTTCTTCCCGACGCGCGGGGTTTATCAGAAGGCAGGCCTTGAGGTTGCTGCGCCGGGTGGCGATCTGACCTATTACCGGGCCAGCTATCAAGCGCAATATTTCGTTCCGGTCAGCAAGCAGTTTACGTTGATGCTCAATGGCGAGATCGGCTATGCCAACGGATATGCTGGCAAAGACTTGCCGTTCTTCAAGAATTTTTATGGCGGCGGTGTTGGCTCGGTTCGTGGCTACAAGACTTCTAGTCTCGGACCTGTGGAAGACAGTACCGGAACCATCTATCGGATAGGCGGCAATCGTCGTGCAATTGGCAATGCTGAGTTGCTGTGGGGCATACCGGGCATGGAGAAGACCTTCCGCATGGGCTGGTTCGTCGATGCTGGCCAGGTGTGGGGCAGTGGCGATAAACTTTCGTTGAGCGATCTGCGTTATTCGACAGGGATTTCCATAGCGTGGATTTCGCCGATGGGTCCGTTAAAATTCAGTCTGGGTAAACCGCTTAACAAACAGAGTACCGACGAAGCTGAAACATTCCAGTTCCAGTTGGGTAGCACATTTTGATTCAGGAGTCTCAAGTTGAAAATTAAGTCTGTTGTTCTGGCATCGCTGATGTCTGTCCTGTGTGTCACGGGTGCCATGGCTTCCGAATTGAAAGTCGGCTATGTCAACACGCAGCGTATTTTCCGTGATGCGCCGGCTGCCCAGAAGGCTGCCAAGAAGCTGGAAGGCGAATTCGCCAAGCGTGATCAGGATCTGCAGCGCATGGCCAAGCAGTTGCAGGGCATGCAGGAAAACCTGGAAAAGAATTCGGTGACCATGGCGGAAAGCGATCGTCGCACCAAGGAGAAGGAGTTCGGCGAACTGTCCCGGGAATTCCAGCGCCGCCAGCGCGAGTTTCGTGAGGATCTGAATCTCCGCCAGAACGAAGAGAATGCTGCGGTGATCGAAAAGGCCAACAAGGCCATCAAGCAGATTGCTGAAGCCGAAAAGTTCGACCTGATTCTGCAGGATGTCGTGTGGGTCAGCCCGCGTCTGGATATTACCGAGCGCGTGATCAAAGCATTGTCGGAAGCCAAGTAATGGCGGTTCAGGGTGGGATAGCGCTCACCCTTGCAGAAATCGCCGCCCGCTTGGGCGGCGATGTGCTTGGTGATCCGGCGACGCGCATTGTTCAGGTTGCGACGCTGGCCTCGGCTGGCGAGGGAAATATCGCCTTTCTGGCCAATCGCAGATATCGCAGCCAGTTGCAGACGACCAAGGCGGCAGCGATCATTTTGGCGCCCGATGCTGCGGATGGTTTTGCCGGACCGCGTATCGTCACGGCCAATCCTTATGCCTATTACGCCCGGGTGGCGGGCTTGCTCAACCCTGAGGCCGCTGTCGTGCGTGGCGTCCATCCCTCTGCGGTCAGTGAGTCTGAACTGCCGGCTTCTGTGATGGTTGGCCCGCAGGTGAGCATAGGCAAGAATGTCGCGCTTGGTGAAAATGTCCGGATTTATGCGGGTTGTGTGATTGGCGATGGCGTTACGATTGGCGCCGATAGCGTGCTTTATCCACGGGTGACCATCTATCATGGCTGCCGGATCGGGCAGCGGGCCATCCTGCACTCTGGTGCGGTGATTGGCGCCGACGGCTTTGGTTTCGCACCTGATGGCAAGGAATGGATCAAGATTCCGCAAATCGGTGCGGTCGTCATTGGCGATGATGTCGAAATTGGCGCCAACACAACAATAGATCGCGGCGCGCTGGATGATACCGTGATCGGTGAGGGCTGCAAGATCGACAATCTGGTGATGATTGGCCACAACTGCAACATTGGTCCCTATTCGGTAATCGCCGGCTGTACCGGGATGGCCGGTAGCACGACGCTGGGTGAGCATTGCATCCTTGGCGGCGCGACGATGATCAGCGGCCACCTGACGCTGGCGCCAAACACCACCATTTCCGGCGCGTCGACCGTGATGCGGAGTATCGTCGAACCGGGTGGTGTGCATTGCAGCGTCTTTCCTCTCGACAGCTATGAGCACTGGATGCGGAACGCTTCCCATATTCGCCGCCTTTCCAAGTTGGCCGAGCGTGTTTCTGAACTTGAGAAAAAACTTAAAGAAGAAGATACAGAGGCTTGATTAAATGGATATTAAAGAAATTATTGAGTACTTGCCCCATCGCTACCCCTTCCTGCTGGTCGATCGGGTACTCGAGGTGGTTCCCGGGCAGTCCATCCATGCCTACAAGAACATCACCATCAATGAACCGTTCTTCGTCGGCCATTTTCCGCATCACCCGGTGATGCCGGGCGTGTTGATCATGGAAGCGCTGGCGCAGGCGGCAGGTATCCTGTCCTTCAAATCCGAGGGCAAGAAGCCGACCGAAAGCGACGTGTTTTATTTCGCCGGGATCGATGAAGCCCGTTTCAAGCGTCCGGTGATGCCGGGCGATCAATTGCACCTGCATGTCCAGCTGGAACGCCAGATGCGCGGCGTCTGGAAGTTTTATGGCGAAGCCAAGGTCGATGGTCAGCTGGCTGCCTCGGCCAAGCTGATGTGCGCCAAGCGGGATCTCTAAAATGATTCATCCGACTGCCATTGTCGATCCGGGCGCCAGGATAGGCGCCAATGTCGAGATCGGTGCCTATTCAATCATCGGTCCACACGTCGAGATCGGCGATAACACGGTCATCGGCCCGCACACGGTCATTCACGGACATACCCGCATCGGGCGCGACAATCGCATCTTCCAATTCTGTTCGCTCGGCGAGGTGCCGCAGGACAAGAAATACGCCGGGGAACCGACCCGGCTGGAAATTGGCGATCGCAACGTCATCCGCGAGTTCTGCACCTTCAACCTGGGTACCGTCCAGGACGCCGGCGTGACCCGGCTTGGTGATGACAACTGGATCATGGCCTACGTGCATATTGCCCATGATTGTCAGGTCGGCAACAAGGTTACGTTTGCCAACAATGCCTCGCTGGCGGGGCATGTCGTGGTCGATGACTGGGCCATACTCGGTGGTTTTACCGGGGTGCACCAGTTCTGCCGGATTGGCGCTCATGTGATGACTGCGGTCAGCACAGTGATCCTGCAGGATGTGCCGCCTTACTTGATGGCTGCCGGCAATACGGCACAGCCTTACGGCATTAACGTTGAAGGATTGAAGCGTCGTGGTTTCACGGCTGATGCGATCACTTCGCTGAAGCGCGCCTACCGTACGCTGTACAAATCGGGATTGCTACTCGAGGAAGCCAAGGCAAAACTGGTCGAGGATGCCAAGACTCAGCCGGACGTCCAGCGGTTTGTCGATTTTCTCGAGGTCTCCAAGCGAGGCATCATTCGCTGATATGGGGAATGCCGTCCGGATTGCCATGGTGGCGGGGGAGGCCTCCGGGGACCTCTTGGGCAGCCACCTGATTGCCGCCCTGAAAACCCACCTGCCGGATGCCGTTTTCTACGGCATCGGCGGGCCGAAAATGCAGGGGCAGGGCTTCGATAGCTGGTGGCCGATGGAGAAGCTGTCGGTCATGGGCTATTGGGATGCCCTCAAGCACTACCGCGAAATCGCCGGTATTCGCCGCCAGTTGAAACGGCGTCTGCTCGATCTGAAGCCGGATATCTTCATCGGCATCGATGCACCCGATTTCAATCTCGGCCTCGAAACCGACCTCAAGTCGGCCGGCATACGCACCATCCATTATGTCAGCCCGTCGATCTGGGCCTGGCGCGGTGGGCGGATCAAGAAGATCGGCCGGGCGGTTAACCGTGTGCTCGCCTTATTCCCGATGGAACCGCAGATTTATGAGAAAGAACGCATTCCGGTGACCTACGTCGGGCATCCGCTGGCCGACATCATCCCGCTGCAGACCAGCAAGCAGGCGGTGCGCGAGAAGCTGTCGTTGCCCCGCGATTATCCGGTCTTCGCCATGCTGCCCGGCAGTCGCCGGGGCGAACTGGAAATGATGGCCGAGACCTTCGTCGAAACGGCGAAGATCATC
The DNA here is from genome assembly GCA_903922075.1 of uncultured beta proteobacterium. GTDB lineage: Bacteria > Pseudomonadota > Gammaproteobacteria > Burkholderiales > Rhodocyclaceae > Azonexus. Next base: position 20,547 of record CAIXSK010000019.1, read on the forward strand.
CGCGAGCGCTTCCTGCCGACGGCCATTTTCGTCGTACCGCTGACGACCCGTGAAACGCGCCTGCAGTTCGAGATGGCCATTTACCAGAAGCAGGGCGGCGACGTGCCGTTCCGCCTGCTCTTCGGCCATGCCCAGGATGCGCTGGGGGCTGCCGACGTATCGCTGGTGGCGAGTGGCACGGCGACGCTGGAAGCAGCTATGCTCAAGCGGCCGATGGTCATTACCTACAAGATCGCCAAGTTCTCGTACTGGCTGATGAAGCGCATGGCCTATCTGCCCTTCGTCGGCCTGCCCAATATCCTGGCTGGCCGCTTCGTCGTGCCGGAAATCCTGCAGGACCAGGCGACGCCGGAAAATCTGGCCGAAGCCCTGGTCAAGCTGTACCAGGACAAGGACAACGCGGTGGCGGTCGAGGAAGCCTTCACCGACCTGCATCTGCAACTGCGGCAGAATACCGCCGAGAAGGCCGCCCGGGCGGTGATCGAATGCCTGAACTGATCGTTCCGCCCGGACTCGTCTGCGGCATCGACGAAGCCGGGCGGGGGCCGCTGGCCGGGCCGGTGGTCGCGGCGGCGGTCATCCTCGATCTGAGGTGGCCGATTGCCGGGCTGAACGATTCCAAGAAACTCAGCGAAAAGAAGCGCGATGCGCTGGCCCGACTGATCCGTGAACGGGCGCTGGCGTGGTGCGTGGCCGAGGCGACGGTCGAGGAAATCGACCGCCTGAACATCCTGCACGCGACGATGCTGGCCATGCAGCGAGCCGTGGCCGGTCTGTCGGTCAAGCCGGAAGGCGCCATGGTCGACGGCAATCGCTGTCCGAAGCTCGATATTCCCTGCGAAGCGATGGTCAAGGGCGACGGCAAGATCGCCTCGATTGCGGCTGCCTCGATCCTCGCCAAGACTGTCCGCGACGCCGGCATGCTCGAACTGCACGCCCAATACCCACACTACGGGTTCGACCGTCACATGGGCTACCCGACCGCAGCGCATTGCGCGGCACTGGCCGAACATGGCGCCTCGCCGGTGCATCGGCGAACTTTCGGGCCGGTTGCCCGGCAACTCTCGCTGCTATGAAACTGATCCAGTCGCGCGACAACGCTTTCTTCAAGCAGCTCAAGCGGCTGGCCGAGTCGGGGCGGGAACGGCGTAAAACTGGTCAGACCCTGCTTGACGGTGTGCATCTGGTCGACGCCTACGAGAAGGTCTACGGGCCGCCGGAAGCCCTGGTCGTCGCCGAATCAGCCATGGCCGGCGGCGAGGTTGCCGCTTACGTCGAGGGGCGCGAAATTGTCGTTCTGGCCGATGCGCTGATGCGCGACCTGGGCCTGGTCGACACCCCGAGCGGCCTGCTGGCCGTGGCGGCCATTCCCAAGGCAAATGCTACGGTCGATGGCAAAAAAGACGCAATTTTGCTGGACAGCGTGCAGGATCCCGGCAATGTCGGCACCCTGCTGCGCACGGCCGTGGCGGCAGGCATCGAGCAGGCGCTTCTGTCACCGGGCTGTGCCTCCGCCTGGTCGCCAAAAGTGCTGCGCGCCGGGCAGGGCGCGCATTTTGCGCTGGCCATTCACGAAGACGTCGATCTGGCGGCTTTCATGGCCGCCTATCGCGGCACGACGGTGGTGACTTGCCTTGATGGCGCCACCTCACTCTACGAGGCCGAATGGAGCGGACCGCTGGCCTGGGTATTCGGCGCCGAAGGTCTGGGCGTGCGGCGCGAGTTGATCGAAGCCGCCGGGCTGCGGATCAAAATCCCGATGCCCGGTGCCGTCGAATCGCTGAACGTCGGCGCGGCAGCGGCGGTTTGCCTGTTCGAGGCGCTGCGCCGCAAGCTGGCGGTCTGAGGGCCGCTGCGGCTAGCGCAGCTTCAGTTCCTGCAGGATCGTCGTCGAGATTTCCTCGATCGACTTGGTCGACGAATCCAGCCAGCGGATGCCTTCGCGGCGCATCATCTTTTCGGCTTCGGCGATCTCGAAACGGCAGTTGGCCAGCGAGGCGTACTTGCTGGCGGCGCGGCGTTCTTCGCGAATCTGGTGCAGGCGCTCGGGCTGGATGGTCAGGCCGAACAGTTTGCTGCGGTGTTTTTCCAGCGTGCCGGGCAGGCGACCGCGGTCGAAATCTTCGGGAATCAGCGGGAAATTGGCCGCCTTCAGGCCGAACTGCATGGCCAGGTAGAGCGAGGTCGGCGTCTTGCCGCAGCGCGAGACGGCGACCAGGATCACGTCGGCTTCTTCCAGGTCGCGGTCGGTGATGCCGTCGTCGTGGGCCAGCGTGTAGTTGATCGACTCGATCCGCTTTTTGTACTCGGAGCTTTCGGCGGAGCCGTGCGAGCGGCCGACCGTGTGATTCGATTTTCTGCCCAGTTCGGCCTCCAGTGGCGCCAGGAAGGAGTCGAAGTAGGACAGGCAGTAGGCGTCGGCCTGATGGACGATGTTCGACAGGTCGGGATTGACCAGTGTGGTGAACACGATGGGGCGCATGCCGTCGGATTCACCCTGGGCGTTGATGCGCGCCACCGCCTCCTGGGCTTTCTCGATATTGTCGAGAAAGGGGATGCGGATCTGGGTGAATTCGACGTCCTCGAATTGCGTCATCAGGCTGTGACCGAGGGCTTCGACGGTCAGGCCGGTGCCGTCGGAGACGAAAAATACGGTGCGTTTGATCGGATTGGGCATGGCGCGATTTTAACCGCTGTTCCGCAATCCGGAGGCGACGCCGTTGATCGTCATGTGGATGCCGCGGGCCACACGCTCGTCGGTATCTCCTGCGCGGTGGCGCTTCAACAGCTCAACCTGCAGGTGATTCAGCGGGTCCATGTAGGGCGAGCGCAGTTGCAGCGAGCGCTTGAGCATCGGGTTATCGGCCAGGAAGTCGTCCTGTTCGAGGATGGTCAGCAGGTGTTTTCTGGTCAGCGCCCATTCGGTCTTGATCTGGCTGAAAATGCGTTCGCGCAGGTCGGCATCGGCGACCAGCTCGGCGTAGCGCGAGGCGATGGCGAGGTCGGTCTTGGCCAGCACCATGTCCATGTTCGAGAGCAGGCTCTGGAAGAAGGGCCAGGATTTGACCATCCGGCGCAGGGTGACCAGGCCGTCCGGGTTGCTGGCCAGGTAGCCGTCGACGGCCGTGCCGAAGCCGTACCAGCCGGGCAGCATCAGCCGGCATTGCGCCCAGCTGAAGACCCAGGGAATGGCGCGCAGGTCTTCGATACGCTCCGAAGCCTTGCGCGAGGCGGGGCGGCTGCCGATGTTCAGCGACGCGATTTCGGAAACCACCGTCGACTGGCGGAAATAGGTGGTGAAGCCCGGTGTTTCATAGACCAGGCCACGGTAGGCGTTGAAGGCGCGCAGCGACAGTTCGTCCATCACGACATGGAACTGCTCGGCCGGCTCAACCTTGTTTTCGTGGTCGGTCAGGCTGGCCTCGAGGGTCGCGGCGAGCAGCACCTCGAGGTTGCGGCGGCCGGTGTCGGCGTTGCCGTACTTGGTCGAAATGACTTCGCCCTGTTCGGTCAGGCGGATCTGGCCGGCGACGGCGCCGGCCGGCTGGGCGAGGATGGCGTGATAGGTCGGGCCGCCACCGCGGCCGACCGAACCGCCTCGGCCGTGGAACAGGCGCAGACGGACGCCGTGTTCGGCGAAGACGCGGGCCAGTTCGATCTCGGCCTTGTAGAGTTCCCAGCCGGAAGTCAGGAAGCCGCCATCCTTGTTGCTGTCGGAATAGCCGAGCATGACTTCGTGCTCGTTGCCGCGGCCGGCGATCAGCTCGCGGTAGGCCGGCAGTTTGAAAACACCGGCCATCGTTGCGGCGCTCTTCTGCAAGTCCTCGATGGTTTCGAACAGCGGGATGATGTTGACGTCGAGACGGGGCTGCGTGCCCGGCAGCAGCAGGCCGGATTCCTTGAGCAGCAGGGCCAGTTCGAGCAGGTCGGAGACGCCGTCGGTCTTCGAGATGATGCAGTTGGGCAGCGCGGCGGCGCCGTAGCGCTGGCGCAGTTCGCGGGCGGCGAAGAAGATCGCCAGTTCGCCCCGGGTTTCTTCGGAGTAGCTCAGGTAGGGCGAATAGAGCGGGCGCGGCGTGCTGATCTCCTCGATCAGCAGCTTGATCCTTTCGCTCTCGGAAAGCGCTTCGTAATCCGCGCAGCGGCCGGCGCCGGCGAGTAGCTCGGCGACGCTGCGGGCATGGACTTCGGAGTTCTGGCGCAGGTCGATTGGCGCCAGGTGGAAGCCGAAGACCTGGACGCCGCGCAGCAGCCGGCGCAGGCGGCCGCCGGCCAGTCGGGCGCTGCCGTTCAGCTTCAGCGAATTGTTCAGGACCTTGAGGTCGGCGCGCAGGGCATCCGGTGTTTCGTACGGGGCGGCGCTGCCGATTTCGTGGCGGACCGGCTCGAATTGATCGAGCGCCCGGGCAGTGGCGGCCAGCCGGGCGTAAATGCCGGACAGGGCGCGACGGTAAGGTTCGTCGGCGCGTTGCGGCGAGTGATCGGTCGAGTGCTCGGCCAGCGCCCGCAATTCCGGGGTGACGGTGACCAGCAGCTCGGAGAGCGGCAGTTCGCCGCCCAGTTCGTGCACTTCTTCGAGGTAGTGGTTGAGTGCGGCAGACGATTGCAGGCGCAGCGCCTCGCGGAGGATTTCGGCGGTGACGAAGGGGTTGCCGTCGCGGTCGCCGCCGATCCAGCTGCCGACGCGGAAGAAGGGGGGCAGGGCCCAGGTCTTTTCCGGGTAGCGCTTCTGCAGTTGCTGGGTGGCCTGGATGTAGAGGCGTGGCAATTCGGTGAAGAAGGTTTCCCGAAAATAGGAGATGCCGTTCTTGACCTCGTCGAGCACCTTGAGGCGCACCGGGCGCAGCATGCGCGACTGCCACAGGGTCAGGATGGCGGTGGCCAGGGCGAGATCGTTGTCGGCTTCCTCGTCCGGGGTCATCTGCAGGCGTTCGCGCTGGTCGAGCAGGCGGGAAACGTCGCGATGGTTGCGGATCAGGCTCTGGCGCTGGACTTCGGTCGGGTGGGCGGTGAGCACCGGGGCGACGACGGCGTGGGCGAAGAAGTCGGCGATGGCTTCCGGCGAGACGGCGGCGCTGGCCAGGGCGTCGAGGGCAAACACCAGGCTGCCTTCGCGCGGTGGCGAGCCGGCCAGGTCGTGGGCGCGGCGCCGGCGGATGTGGTGCTCGTCCTCGGCAATATTGGCCAGTTGCAGGAAGTAGCTGAAGGCGCGGACAACGGCCTGGGTGGTGTCGCGCGGCAGCGGGTCGAGCAGGGCGGCGAGTTCGGCCCGGGCTGTCTGGTCGCCGTCGCGGGCAAAGCGCACGGCGGTTTGCCGGACGCGCTCGATGATGTCGAAAATCGCTTCGCCTTCCTGTTCGCGGACCGTATCGCCGAGGATGCGGCCAAGCAGGCGGATGTCGTTGCGGAGCGGTTCGTCCTTGTTGGTATCGAGCGCGTGCGGGTGCATTTAGTGTTTCCTGACGAGGAGTACGGAGGCGTCGGCGATTTTAGCCAGTTGTTCGGCGACCGAGCCGAGAATCAGCGTGGCCAGGCCGCGCTGGCCGTGGCGGCCGATGACGATCAGGTCGACGCCGAGTTCCTTGGCCTTGTCGGCCAGGGTCTCGGAGACGCGGCGCTGGCGGGCTTCGAGGAGCAGGGCTTCGGCGTTGACGCCGGTGGCGCTTTGCATGGCTTCGTCGAGCAGCTTGCGGCCGGCGTCGGCGATGGCGGTGATGGCGTGGTCGAGGTTCAGCGTGGTCGTGAAGGTGCGGCCGTGCATGTTGAGCAGGGTTTCGTCGGCGACGTGGGTGATGTACAGCCTGGCGTTGCTGGTGCGGGCAATGTGCAGGGCCTCGGCCAGGGCGCAACGGGATGTTTCGCTGTCGTCGATGGCGACCAGAATGTTCTTGTACATGGGGTTCTCCTGATAGGTTTCCGAAATAGCGGCTACCTTACCAAGTCGTGGCCGCCCTGGCTGTTAGGGAAATCCTCACCCCCACGAGGGCGGCAGGCCCGCCTATTCCGGCGTCGCGTCGTCGACCGGCGGAACGAGCCGGGCCCGGCTGGTCGGGCGGATTTCGCGCGGCTTCGCCTGATAGGCCTTGTAGGCGATCACCATCGGGATGTAGAGCTTGTCGACCCGCACGATGTGGTTGTAGAACCAGCCGTTGATCAGGGCTTCGACCCGGTCGGCGACCTGGTCGAGGGTCAGCGAACGGGCGTCCTGCAGCAGATGGCGCAGCATTGTCCGGAACTGGCTGTGCGCCTGGCGGTGGGCCTCGATGTCCGGGTAGCCGATGCGGGCCAGCAGCTCCTCCTCGTCGCGCAGATGGACCTTGGCGTAGTCGCAGAGAATGGCCAGCGCCTTCATGACCCGGATTTCGTCGCCATGGCCGCGGAAAGTGGCGGCCAGTTCGAAGAGTTCACGATGCTGGTCGTCGATTTCGGGGATGCCGAACTCGATGCTGGGGGACCAAGGGTTGACGCGACTGTCCATGGGCGGAAACGACCTGTTTTTGTTGAGCCGCGATTATGACCAAAGTGCTAGCGATATGTTTCCACTTAAATTAAAAGATCAGGGTTTTCGAAAGGCTCAGCAGCCGGTTTCCTGCGGTCGGCTGCATTGTTCGAGCAGATAGGCGATCGACTGGTAGGTGATGCCGGTTTCGGCGGTAAGGCCGATTTCGCAGGTGCGGTTGGTCGATACGCCGCAGGCGCAGTGGGCCGGCAGCTCGTCGTGGATCTTGCGCAGGGCGTGGTGGTTGAGTTCCGGCACGACGAAGCCGCGATCGCCCGCAAAGCCGCAACAGGTGATGCCGGCCGGCTCGATGATCTGTTCGGTGCAGGCGGCGAGCAGTTTCTTCAGCTTGGCGTCGGCGCCGGTTTTGCGCACGCTGCAATTGACGTGCAGGGCCACCGGGCCGGGCTGTTTGGTGATGACCAGGCGCGGCAGCAGGGCGTCGTGGGCGAATTCGTGGAAGTCGTAGAGCTTCAGACGGCCAGCCAGGTGCTTGACCATGCGCGCCGTGCAGGTGCTGGCGTCCATGATCACCGGGTATTGGCCGTTGTTCGACGCCTTGAGCAGTGCCGCCTCGAGGGTGTCGGACATGGCTTCGGCTTCTTCGGCCATGCCCTTGCTGGCCAGCATCTGGCCGCAGCATAGCTGTTCAAAACCCTCGGGCAGGATCGGGTCGTAGCCGGCGCGGACCAGCAGTTCGCTGACCACATCGCCGAGTTGTTTTTCGCCGCTGTTCGAGGGGCCGAAGATGCGGCCGCCGCAGGTCGGGAAGTAGACCACCGGGTCGCCCTGGCTACGCCGGGCGACCGGCGATTTGCCGGCGTGCGGCATGTTTTTCTTCCACGCACCGCCGGAGACGCGGCCGAGGAAGTTGTCGCCGAGCACGCCGGAGACGGCGTGGCCGAGCTTGAGGCCGAGGCGCGAGGCGTTGGCCAGCGTGGCGAAATGCTTGCCGGTCCAGGCGTTGACGGCACGACTGGTGTCGCCGAGCTTTCGGCCGCGTAGCCGCCGGGTCAGGTCGCCGGTGTCGATGCCGACTGGGCAGGCGGTCGAGCACAGGCCGCAGCCGGCGCAGGTGTCGAGGCCCATGTAGGCGTAATCCGCGCCGATGCTGCCGGCCGGTTCGCCGGCGGCGGCGCGGCGGGCCAGTTCGCGGACGCTGACGATGCGCTGGCGCGGGCTGAGCGTCAGCCGGTGCGAGGGGCAGAGCGGTTCGCAGAAGCCGCATTCGATGCAGCGGTCGACGATGTCCTCGGCGGCTGGCATCGGCTTCAGGTTTTCGAGGTGGGCGGCCGGGTTATCGTTGAGGATGACGCCCGGATTGAGGCGGCCGGCCGGGTCGAACAGATGCTTGATCCGGCGCATCAGGTCGGCCGCTTCCTTGCCCCATTCGAGTTCGACGAAGGGCGCCATGTTGCGGCCGGTGCCGTGTTCGGCCTTCAGCGAGCCGTCGTATTTATCGACGACCAGGTGGCAAACGTCGTCCATGAAGCGGGCGTAGCGCTCGATTTCGGCCGGGTCGCCGAAATCCTGGGTGAACACGAAGTGCAGGTTGCCTTCCAGCGCGTGGCCGAAAATGATCGCCTCGTGGTAGCCGTGGTGGCGCAGAAGGGCCTGCAGGTCGAGCGTCGCATCGGCCAGCGAGGCGATCGGGAAGGCGACGTCCTCGATGATCACCGTCGTGCCGGTGCGGCGCATGGCGCCGACCGAGGGGAAGGTGCCTTTGCGGACCTTCCAGTACATCTCGCAGGTCGCCGGGTCGGTCGAGAAGGCCACGGGTTCGACGGTGGCGATGCCGTCCAGCGCGGCATGGACTTTCGAAATTCGCTCATTTATGCCATCGACCGTAGCATTGCGCACCTCGATCAGGAGTGCGGCCGCTTCTTCGCCCAATTGGCGGATCACCGGCGGCAGGCCGGGTTTGTTCTCGACCGAGTGCAGGGCCGGGCGGTCGAGCAGTTCGACCGCCGAGACCGGCTGCTGCTTCAAGCGGATCACCGCTTCGCAGGCGGTGCGGATGTCCGGGAAGAACACCAGCGCCGAGGCCTTGCACGGGTCTTCGACGACGGTGTGGTAGGTGATCCGCGACATGAAGCCGAGCGTGCCTTCGGAGCCG
>CAIXSK010000020.1 GCA_903922075.1 uncultured beta proteobacterium
ACCTTGCCCGGCGAGCCGACGATCAGCACGCGGTCGGGGAAGACCTTGCCTTCGGGGATCAGCGTGTTGGCGCCGACGATGCAGTGCTTGCCGATCACGGCACGGTTGAGGATCACCGAGCCGATGCCGATCAGGCTGCCGTCGCCGACCGTGCAACCGTGCAGCATGACCAGGTGGCCGACGGTGACGTTGGCGCCGATGTGCATCGGAATGCCTTCGTCGGTGTGCAGCACCGAGCCGTCCTGGATGTTGGTGTTGGCGCCGATATGGATCGGGTCGTTGTCGCCGCGCAGCGTGGCGTTGAACCAGATCGAGCTGTTGGCGCCGAGGCGGATGTCGCCGATCACCGTGGCGTTGGGGGCGACCCAGGCGTTGGCGCCGAGTTGCGGCTGTTTGTCGCCGAGTTTGAGCAGGGACATGGGTTTCCTCGAATTTGAAAATTGGCCGTTTTTTGGCACCGACCCTAGGGCCAGCCTTTGCCTTCATGGTCGTAGCGTTCCCATCAATGTTACCCTGAGCGCCGGCTGGGGGCAGCGTCTGCGGGATTTCTCGACACGGAGCGTGGCAACATGAATTTTCGGCAAATCAAATCGTGGCAATGGGCGCTGCTCGTCATCGCCCTGCTGGTCGCCCTCGACTGGGCCATCCGCCGGCCGGACGCGCGGACGCGGGAACTCAACGACATCATCGCGACCCAGGCCAGCCAGAAGCTGAAAGACTACCCGTACCAGTTCCAGGTCCTGCGCGTCGAGGGCGGCACGGCGGTGATGTCCACGCCGCGCAATTTCGACTCGCCGGCCTTCCGCATGCTCGGCGTGCTTTACCCGGAGATCAACGTCAAGGACGCCAACAACCCGGCTTTCATCGCCGTCGAACGCCTGCTCGGGCAGGTGCAGGACGAGGCCAAGGACATCGTCCTCGCCCAGCCCGGCATTACCGACGTGCGCTGGGAACTGGACAAAGGCTGGCTGCGCCGGCAGGGCCTTGAGGTGCCCGACCGCTAGGCCGTCGGCGACTCGCCGGCCAGCTTCTGCACGACCAGGCTGCCGACCATGTCGCCCTCGACATTGACGGCCGTGCGCACGGTGTCGAGGATGCGGTCGATCGGCAGCAGGATGGCGATGGCCTCGGTCGGCAGGCCGACCGATTCAAGGACCAGCACCATCGACAGCATGCCGACGCTGGGAATCCCCGGCGCGCCTATGGCGCCGAGCATGGCGACGAAGAAGATGATCAGCTGGCTGGCGATATCGAGCTCGATGCCGGCCAGCCGGGCGACGAACAGCGCGGCGGCCGCCTCGTACAGCGCCGTGCCGTCCATGTTGACCGTGGCGCCGAGCGGCACGACGAAGCTGGCGATGTCCTTCTTGACGTGCAGGTGCTGCTCGGTGCAGCGCAGCGTGATCGGCAGCGTCGCCGCGCTGGAGCTGGTCGCGAAGGCGGTGACCAGCGCCTCGCGGGCGCCCTTGAAGAAGGCCAGCGGCGAAACACGGGTGGTCAGCCAGAGAATCAGCGGCAGCACGATCACGCCGTGGAACAACGTCGAGCCGATGACCACCGCGATGAAATGGCCGAGGCTGGCGAGTAGCGCGCTGTTTTGCGTGGCGACCAGCTGCAGCAGCAGGGCGGCCAGGCCGAGCGGGGCGAGGCGCATGATCCAGCCGACGATCATCAGGCAGAGTTCCTGCAGCTCGCCGATCAGGTTGCGGACGTTGCGGTAGCGTTCGCCGCCGACGACCAGCGCAATGCCGAGGAAGAGGGCGATCATCACGATGGCCAGGATCTCGCCCTGGGCCAGCGCCTTGAACGGATTCTGGAACAGGCCGCGGAGGAACTGCGCGATGTACTCGGGCAGCGGCATCTGGCGCGCCTGGTAGTTGCGGGTGGCCTCGGCGAACATCTCCAGCTGCAGCCCGTCGCCCGGGCGGAAAAGGTGCGCGGCGCCGAAGCCGATCACGATGGCCAGCGCCATGGTGGCGAAGAAGAAGGCCAGCGTCGTCGTCCACACCCGGTGCATCCGGTCATGGGCGCGCAGGTTGGCGACGCCGACGACGATGGACGAGAAGACCAGCGGCACCAGCACCATGCGCAGCAGGTCGAGGAACAGGTTGCCGACGATCTTGGCGCCGTAGAGCACGTCGGGCGCCGCCGCCGTAGCGCTGGCCGACAGCCAGCCGCCGCCGGCAACGCCGAGCAGGCAGCCGATCAGGATCTGGGTGTTCAGTGACGGAAGTTTCATCGTGTGGGCCGAGCGTGAAATGCCGCCATTCTAACGGCCTTGCCCTGTGGCATCATCCGACCATCATGAACGGTGGATTTGAAAATGGGCGATTTAAAGGCATTGACCGTAGCATTGCTGGAATTCCGCGACGCGCGCGACTGGCGGCAGTTCCATTCGCTGCGCAACCTGATCACCTCGCTGAATCTCGAGGCGGCGGAACTGCTGGAACTGACTCAGTGGAAAAGCGATGCGGAAATCGAAGCCCTGCCGGCCGATGCCAAGGCCGCCGAGGCCCTGCGCGACGAATGTGCCGACATCCTGCTCTATCTGCTGCTGGTCGCCGATACGGCGGGCATCGACCTGGTCGAAGCAGCGCGCGCCAAGCTCGTCAAGAACGCCGAAAAATACCCGATCGACAAGGCCTACGGCTCGCGGGCCAAATACACAGAGCTTTTTTAGTGGTTAGTAGTTAGTTATTAGTAGTTAG
>CAIXSK010000021.1 GCA_903922075.1 uncultured beta proteobacterium
CGGTATTCGTTCAGCGTCGTCGCGCCGATGCAGTGCAGTTCGCCGCGGGCCAGTGCCGGTTTCAGCATGTTGCCGGCGTCGATGGCGCCCTCAGCCTTGCCGGCGCCGACCATGGTGTGCAGTTCGTCGATGAACAGGATGATCCGCCCCTCGTCCTGCGCCACTTCCTTCAACACCGCCTTCAGGCGCTCCTCGAACTCACCGCGGTACTTGGCACCGGCCAGCAGGCCGGCCATGTCGAGGACCAGCACCTTCTTGCCCTTCAGGGTTTCCGGCACTTCCTCGTTGACGATGCGCTGGGCCAGACCTTCGACGATGGCCGTTTTGCCGACGCCCGGCTCGCCGATCAGCACCGGGTTGTTCTTGGTGCGCCGTTGCAGGATCTGGATGGCGCGGCGGATTTCGTCGTCGCGGCCGATCACCGGATCGAGCTTGCCCTGGGCGGCGCGCTCGGTCAGGTCGATGCAGTATTTCTTCAGCGATTCGCGCTGGCCCTCGGCTTCCTGGGAGTCGACGCCCTGGCCGCCGCGCACGGCCATGATCGCGGTCTCCAGCGACTTGCGGTTCAGACCGTGCTGTTTAACGATGCGGCCGGTCTCGTTCTTGTCGTCACTGAGCGCCAACAGGAACATCTCGCTGGCAATGAACTGGTCGCCGCGCTTCTGGGCTTCCTTGTCGGTCAGGTTGAGCAGATTGTTCAGATCGCGGCCGACCGAGACGTCGCCGCCATGCCCCTCGACCTTGGGCAGCCGGGTCAGCGCCTGTTCGAGGTCGCGCTTCAGCCCCGGCACATTGACACCGGCCCGGGCGAGCAGCGAGCCCGTGCCGCCGTCGTCCTGCTGCAACAGGGCGAGCAGCAGATGCTGCGGCTCGATGAACTGCTGGTCGTTGCCGATGGCCAGGCTCTGCGCGTCGGCCAGCGCTTCCTGGAATTTGGTCGTGAACTTGTCAAGTCGCATATCTGCTCTCCGGGTGAGAAATTTCTGTTAGCCCGTAGATGAGGTTGCCCGGCCAAACTTCAACCTCCCTGCATCAGGAATTTACGAAATAGCCCATGCAAAAAAACCCCTAGTAAAAGTAAGGTTATGCTAAAGTTCTATTATTATTTTTGACGTTTTCGCCAAATACACAACCGGGGAGACCGCGACCATGACGCACCAGGGTATGACGCTGCACGGCAAACTGCTGACCATGACCGTCTTCACGCTCGGTGCACTGGCTTTGCTGTTCACCGTGCTGCTGATCAACGGCAAGAGCCAGATGATGGAAGACCGGCAAGCCAAGGTACGCAACCTGGTCGAAGTGGCCCACGCGACCCTGGCCCACTACGAACAGCAGGCCCGCGAAGGCCGCATCTCGGTCGAAGAAGCCAAGAAGAGCGCTGCAGCCGCAGTCCGCACCATGCGCTACGACCAGATCGAATATTTCTGGATCAACGACCTGAACGACACCATGGTCATGCACCCGATCAAGCCCGAGCTGGAAGGCAAGAAGCTCGACCAGATCAAGGACAAGAACGGCAAGTTCCTGTTCGTCGAGTTCAACCGAGTCGTCAAGGCGCAGGGCGCCGGCTTCGTCGATTACCTGTGGCCCAAGCCGGGCGCCGAGGAAGGCGTGCCGAAGATTTCCTTCGTCAAGGGTTTCGCCCCCTGGGGCTGGGTGATCGGCTCCGGCATCTACGTCGACGACATCGATACCAAGTTCCGCGCCGACGCCATCAAGCTGCTGCTCTGGGGCCTGGCCATCGGCGCCTTCATCGCCATCACGTCCTTCCTGGTATCGAGCAACATCATCCGTACCCTGGGTGGCGAACCGGCCGTCGCCTCGGCGATCACCCGACGCATCGCCGGCGGCGACCTAGCGACACCGATCGATTGCGACCCGAACGACCAGGACAGCCTGCTGGCCAATATCCGCATCATGCAGGACAACCTGCGCGGCATGGTCGCCAGCATCGTCAACAACGCCGAACAGGTCGCCTGTTCAGCCGATCAGTTGCTGGTCGCCTCCGAGCAGGTCGCCGAGCGCGCCCGCCAGCAGAGCGACGCCGCGTCGTCGATGGCCGCCTCGGTCGAAGAGATGGCGGTCAGCATCGACCAGGTCAAGGAGAACGCCGCCGAGGCGCACAACATCTCGGAGGCCTCCGGGGCTCTTTCGGACGATGGCGCCACGGTCATCCACAATGCCGCCAGCGAAATGCGCAAGATTTCGGAAGCCGTGCAGTCGTCGTCGGAGATCATCGAAGACCTGGGCCGGCAGTCCGACCACATCACCTCCATCGTCAATACGATCAAGGACATCGCCGACCAGACCAACCTGCTCGCCTTGAACGCCGCCATCGAAGCCGCCCGGGCCGGCGAACAGGGGCGCGGCTTCGCCGTCGTCGCCGACGAGGTGCGCAAGCTGGCCGAACGCACGGCACAGTCGACCACCGAAATCGCCGGCATGGTGTCGAGCATCCAGAACGGCACGCGCGACGCCGTCAGCAGCATGCAGACCGGCGTCGCCCAGGTCGGCAATGGCGTCGAACTGGCCAATCAGGCCGGCGATTCGATCAATCGAATCCGCGACGGCGCGATGCGCGTCACCTCGGTGGTCAACGACATTTCCGGATCGATTGTCGAGCAGAGCATCGCCAGCAACGACATCGCCCAGAAACTGGAACTGATCGCCCAGATGTCCGAGGAAAGTGCCGCCGCCGTCCGCCATACCGCCGATGCGGCGCGCCACCTGCAAACGCTGTCCAGTGCGCTGCACCAGACGGTGTCCAAGTTCCGGACCTGAGCGCCGGCCGCCAAACGACAACGGGGCCGACCGGCCCCGTTTCTTTTTCCGCAGCGACCACAAATGCTACGGTGAGCCGGAAATTTTGCCCAAAATCGAAATTCCCCGCTATTGGCCGGCCTGCCAGCGTGCCGCCGCGCTGTCGTCGGTTTCCCGCGCGTCAACCCAGTGCGCGCCCTGCGGCGTCGCCTCGCGCTTCCAGAACGGGGCGCGGGTCTTCAGGTAATCCATGACGAACTCACAGGCGGCGAAGGCTTCGCCGCGGTGGGCGCTGGTCACGCCGACCAGCACGATCTGGTCGCAGGGCCTGAGCGGCCCGACGCGGTGGATGACCAGCACGTCGTACAAATCCCAGCGGCCTTTCGCCTCGGCAACGATGGCTTCGAGCGCCTTCTCGGTCATTCCCGGATAGTGCTCCAGGGTCATCTCCGAGACGCTGGTCCCGTCGTTGATATCGCGCACCAGCCCAAGAAAGCTGGCCAGCGCCCCGACCCGCGCATCGCCGGCACGCAGCGCGGCTAGTTCCGCACCGATGTCAAAATCCGCTTCCTGCACCCGAACCGTCATTGCACCCTCCCCGCCTGTCTCTAACCACTAACAACTACCGACTAACAACTGCCTCAAGCCACCTCGCGCGCTTCGAGGAAGCGCAGATTGGGATACTTCTCTTTGACCATGTTCAGGTAGACATTGTTCGGCGCCAGATAAACCGGGTCGTCGGCGCCGTCCAACGCGACGTTGGCGCTGTAGCGGTCGGAAAGCTGGCGCAGTTCGGCCGCATCGCCGTGAATCCAGCGCGCCGTCGCGCAGTTGTAGTGTTCGAAGATGACCTGCACTCCGTATTCGTTTTCCAGCCGGCTGGCCACCACGTCGAACTGCAGCGTGCCGACCGCGCCGAGGATCAGATCGGTGCCGGACAGCGGCCGGAAGAGCTGGGTCGCGCCCTCCTCGGCCAACTGCTGCAAGCCCTTCTGCAACTGCTTGATCTTCAGCGGGTTGGCGATCCGGGCCAGGCGGAAATGCTCGGGCGCGAAGGACGGAATGCCTGTGAAGCGCAGGTCCTCGCCCTCGGTGAAGGTTTCGCCGAGGCGGATCGTGCCGTGGTTGGGGATGCCGATGATGTCGCCCGGCCAGGCCTCGTCGGTCGTCGAGCGGTCGCGCGCCATGAAGGTGATGGCGTTGTTGATGGCCAGCATCTTGCCGCCATCGACCTGCTTGACCTTCATGCCCCGGTCGAAGCGGCCTGAACAGACGCGCAGGAAGGCGATCCGGTCGCGGTGCTTGGGGTCCATGTTGGCCTGGATCTTGAACACGAAGCCGGAGAACTTCGGCTCGTTCGGCAACACCTGGCGGCTGACCGACGGCCGGGCAATCGGCGGCGGCGACAGGTCGACAACGGCGTCGAGCAGGCTCTGCACGCCGAAATTGTTGACCGCCGAACCGAAGAACACCGGCGACTGCTTGCCCGACAAATAAGCCTCGGCATCGAAGGCGTGCGAAGCACCGCGGACCAGTTCGATGTCCATGCGCAACTCGTCGGCCTGCGTGCCGATCAGTTCGTCGAGACGCGGGTTGTCCAGCCCCTGGATGATCTCGGCCGTGCCCTTCTCGGCCTGCGGGTCGAAGAAGGCGATGGCGTCGTCGTAAAGGTGATAGACGCCGCGGAAACGCTTGCCCATGCCGATCGGCCAGGTCATCGGCGCGCACTGGATGCCGAGCACCGACTCGATTTCGTCGAGCAGGTCGATCGGCTCCTTGCCTTCGCGGTCGAGCTTGTTGATGAAGGTCAGGATCGGCGTATCGCGCATGCGGCAGACGTTCAACAGCTTGATCGTCTGCGCCTCGACGCCGTTGACCGAGTCGATGACCATGACCGCCGAGTCGACGGCGGTCAGCGTGCGGTAGGTGTCTTCCGAGAAATCCTCGTGGCCCGGCGTGTCGAGCAGGTTGATCATGCATTCGCGGTAGGGGAACTGCATCACCGAGCTGGTGACCGAGATGCCGCGCTGCTTTTCCAGTTCCATCCAGTCCGAGGTGGCGTGGCGGCTGGCCTTGCGCGCGCGGACTTCGCCGGCGACCTGGATGGCGCCGCCGAACCACAGCAGCTTTTCAGTAAGCGTGGTCTTGCCCGCGTCGGGGTGGGAGATGATGGCGAAGGTGCGGCGACGGGCGGTTTCTAGTTCGAGCTGGGACACGGCGGCGGATGGAATGCGTCAAGGGGGCGTGATTATACGGCGCGGGCTTGCAGTTCCCAAAGGGCGCTGGTGCGTGAGGGGCGGATGACAGGGCGAAGGCGCGGGGGAGGCGCGGCGGCGGATCTATTGCTGGAGTTGTTACGCATGGGAGAG
>CAIXSK010000022.1 GCA_903922075.1 uncultured beta proteobacterium
CCTGCAGATTCGCCTCGGCAACACCTTCGTAGGTCGGCGCCCAGGCTTGGTCGCGCCAGGCTTCGCCCGGCGTGTTGTAAGCCAGGATCAGCCAGAGTGTCAGCAGCAACCAGCGGGCGCGCCGGATATAGCCGAGCCAGCGTCGGCCGGCCGCCGGGGCAAGGATCAGCGCGCCGACAATCAGCAGCGCCAGTCCGCCATAGCCGACGAACTGCACGCCGACAACGCCGGCCAGCCAGACGATCAAGGCACAAGAAGGATGCAACAAACCGGGCTCCCAAAATGCAGATGGCCCCTTTGCGGGGCCATCTGCCTTCACAAGCCTGAATTCTACCCGCCTATGCGGCCGAGTATCGTACGCGCCTGTTCGACCAGATCGACCGGACCTTCGCCAACCACTTCCTGCAGCAGTTCGCGGGCTCCTTCAAGATCGCCCATTTCCTCGTAAGCCTTGGCCAGATCGAGCTTGGTATTGACCTCTTCCCAATTGGTATCCTGCTGCGGCGCTGCACCCGCCGCCTCGGCCTCGACATGCTCCATCGCCTTTTCGACCGTCGTGGTCGGCGCCGCTTCGCTCGTCTCAAGCTGAGCAGGCACCGGTTCGGCCGCCAGGTCGAGATTGATCGAACCGATATCGAATTCCGGCGGCACCATCGGCTGACCGAGGAACATCGAATCGGTCAGCTTGACGTCGAATTCCAGCGAATCGGTATCGACATTGGCAGTGTTGACCATCGTCTCGGCCAGCTTGGGATTGTGCTCCTCGTCACCGAAACTCAGGATATCGGCGCTCACCAGCGTGTCGGTGCCTGCCAGCGGGTTCACTACTGTCTGTGTCATCGACGGCGCGATATCGTCAGCGTCATATGCAGCCGGCTCCGGCTCCGGCAAGGAAACCGCATCCTCGACCACTGCACCCGGCGCATTTTCGCCGCCAACCCAGGTACCCAGGCCGACATCCATGTCTTCCATGGCCGTCGGCGACGACATGACCAGCGTGCCTTCCGGCGAGAAATCCGGGCTCGAACCAGTCGCTTCGGCCAGCAATGGCTCCTCGTCAATTGGCAGATCGAAATCGATCGCCTCGACGGGTTCATCGACCAGCGGCTCTTCGACGACCCTAGCCACCGGCTCAGGTGCCGAAAACTCGCCGCCGAGATCGAAATCGAGCGCCCCTGCATCCGCATCAGCCGACGACAGCTCGGCCAAAGACTCGTCAGGCATCACGCCCGGCGCCACGGTTTCAGCGCCCAGATCAAAATCAAGCGTCATAGCATCCGAAGCAGGCTCCGGAACTTCGGCGGCCGCCTCAGGCTGCGCCTCGGACTCCGACGGCAAAACCATGGTATCGCGCTCGAAGTCATCGGCAACATCGACGACCGGCAACGGCTCGGGTTCCGGGACAACCTGAGCAACTTCCGGCTCGACCAGCACCGGCGCGGGAGTCGCCTTAGCGCCAGCGCCGGAATACAAGGGATTGTTCGGATCCAGCGCCAAGCCGAGCAAGGCAACCTTTTCCCAGTCCTGACCAACACCACCGGTTTGCGCATACAACTCGCTGGCCAAGGTCTCGAACTGCTTCATGCTGCGCCGGTTGGCGTAGATTTCGAGCAGCTTGGCGTGGATCGCCGTACGGTGCGGGTCCTTCTGCAGGGCTTCGAGAAGGATTTCCTCAGCCTGGGTATCCCGTCCATAAGCCATGTAAACGTCGGCCTCGGCCACCGGATCGACTTCATCGGTATCGATAGTGCCCGGACCGGTTTGGCTGAAATCGCCCGTCTGCGGCGGCGTATTGCCGGTATCAATGCTCTGGCCGCCGGTCATCCGGAACACGGAATTGGGACCGAGGCTGGACGGCACCGGCACCGCTGTCGTTTCGACGGAAGCGCTCGACGTCCGCCGACGCTTCATCAGGAAATAGCCCGCCAGCAGAGCGAGCAAGCCGCCACCGGCGAGCGGCAGCGGGTCGGCAAGCAGAGAATCAACCACGCCAGGCTCCTCGGCAGGCACTGGCTCTGCAGGAACGACCTGGGGCTTTTCAGCAGGCTTTGGTGTTTCAACCTTGGGTGGCTCAACCGGCTTGGGTGGCTCAACCGGCTTGGGTGGCTCAACCGGCTTGGGTGGCTCGACCGGCTTGGGTGGCTCGACCGGCTTGGGTGGCTCGACCGGCTTCGGCGCTTCCTCGACCTTGGGTGCGGGCTTCGCAGCCTCTACCGGCTTCGGTGCCTCCACCGGCTTAGGCGGCTCAACAGGTTTGACCACCTCGACCGGCTTTTTGGCTTCTTCCTTCTTGGCGGGCGGCTGCTGGAGTTCAGCCAGCCTCTGGTTCTTCATTTCCAGCAGCTTCTGCAACTCGTTAACGTTCTTTTCGAGAACCGCCATCCGGTCCTGGGCTTCCTTGAGCGCCTTGTCCTTGGCGACCTGATCAGCCACCTCGGCCGCCGATTTTCCGGGAGCGGCCCCCTTGGCCGGCACATCGGTCCGGGCGACCTTAACCCGATCCTTGCCCTGTTCTGCCGGAGTGGCCTTCTCTTCAACTTTGGCCGTAATTTTGCCCGAGCTTTCCTGGGCAGCGGCGGCTTCCGGCTTGGCCGGCGTACCGGCGGTAGCCGCCGCCAGTTTCTGGCGATAGGCATTCCAGTCGCCGGTCTGGGCAACATAAATCTTCTTGGCTTCGGGAGCCGACACCGACTCGACTGCGGCCTTGTCCGGAATATTCAGGATCGCGCCGGATTTCATCCGGTGCAAGTTATTCCCGATGAACGCATCGGGGTTGGCCTGGAACAAACCGACCAGCATCTGCTCCAACGAAACCCCCTCCGGCTTTGTTTCGTCGGCGATTTTGCGCAAGGTGTCACCGCGCGCCACAACCCGCGTTCCCGCACTTTCTGGCGTCTGCTTCGGCTCGGCAGCCACCTTGGGCGTCGGTGCCGGGCGTGTTGCTGCCTTAGTCGCCGGAGCTGTCCTCGCTTCAGGTGCCGCACCACCACCGCGCACCGTTTCGACGATCCTTGCCTCGGCCACCGGACGCGAAGCCTGCTGGGCGGCAATTTCCGGAGGATCGAGCAGGAAAGTGTATTCCCTGACCAAGCGTCCGGAGGGCCAATTCAACTCGACGAGAAAATCGAGAAAGGGCTCGTTGATCGGCTTGACCGAAGTGACCTTGACCACAGCCTGGCCATTCGGACGTTTTTCGACCGCAAAGCGGAGATCGAGCAGGACGCTGGCAAAATCCACCCCGGCCTGCCTAAAGGCATCCTGAGGCGCAAGGCGGGCGGCCATTCCGGCCAGCTCATCCTTTGTTGCGCCGATATCGAGTTCGGCCCGCAAGGGCTGCCCCAGACCGGACAACACGGTGAGTTTGCCCAGGCCGGCGGCCTCGGCAACCCACGGGGTAAGCGACATGCATGATGCAACAGCAAGGGCTGCAGCACGTTTCTTGAACTTGGAGCGATTAGTTTCGTTCACGGCGAAACCCTGAGTGTGGAATTTGGGACTTTCAAATTAACATCATGCACTTAGCAATGCAAGCTAAACCTGCTTCTCATTCTTGCCCTTTTTGCATATACCCAACAAATAAAAAACCGGGGTCGAAACCCCGGTTTTTTGCTGGCAAATGTCGCGATCAGGCGTCGAGCAGGATACGCAGCATGCGGCGCAGCGGCTCAGCGGCACCCCACAGCAACTGGTCGCCACAGGTGAAGGCAGCGAGGTATTCCGGGCCCATCGCCATCTTGTGCAGACGGCCGACCGGCACGGTCAGCGTGCCGGTGACGGCGGCCGGAGTCAGTTCGCGCTCAGAGATTTCGCGCTCGTTCGGCACCACCTTGGCCCACGGATTGGCCTTGGCGAGCATGTCGCTGATTTCATCGAGCGGCACGTCCTTTTTGAGCTTGATGGTCAGCGCCTGGCTGTGGCAGCGCATGGCGCCGATGCGCACGCACAGACCGTCGATCGGGATCGAGCCGGCGGTCTTGAAGGCCGGGCGACCGAGGATCTTGTTGCATTCAGCACCGCCCTTCCATTCTTCCTTGGACTGGCCGCCATCGACCGGTACGTCGATCCATGGGATCAACGAGCCGGCGAGCGGGGTGTTGCGGAAGTTCTTCTTCGGGAAGGCATCCGAACGGATGGTCTCGGCGACCTTGCGGTCGATGTCGAGAATGGCCGAGGCCGGGTCGGCCAGCAGATCGGCCACCGACGCGTGAATGGTCCCCATCTGGGCGATCAGTTCGCGCATGTTCTGCGCACCGGCGCCGGAAGCGGCCTGATAGGTCATCGAGGTGGCCCATTCGATCAGGTCGTTCTGGAACAGCCCGCCGAGGCCCATCAGCATCAGCGAAACGGTGCAGTTGCCACCGATCCAGTTCTTGCCGCCCTTGGCCAGCGAGTCCTTGATCACGTTCATGTTGACCGGGTCGAGGATGATCACGGCATCGTCGGCCATGCGCAGCGCCGAAGCGGCATCGATCCAGTGGCCGTTCCAGCCGGCGGCACGCAGCTTGGGGAAGACTTCCTTGGTGTAGTCGCCGCCCTGACAGGTAATGATGATCTCGCAGGCCTTCAGGGCTTCGATGTTGGACGCATCCTGCAGCGGCAGCGAGGCTTCCTTGCCGCCGAACACCGGGGCCTTGCCACCGGCTGCCGAAGTGGAGAAATACACCGGATCGATGTAGGCGAAATCGCCCTCTTCGACCATACGCTGCATTAGCACGGAACCGACCATGCCACGCCAACCGACCAGACCAACCTTCTTCATGACTTTCTCTCCGAATAGAACCTGTATTTAACGCACGAACCCGCTTTTCGGTTTACGCCAGCGCCGCCAGCACGGCATCGCCCATTTCCTTCGTACCGACCTTGTTGGTCCCACGCTCGTAGATGTCGCCGGTACGATAGCCTTGAGCCAGAACCTTTTTGACCGCACTTTCGATCCGCAGTGCCTGCTCTTCGAGACCGAAGGTGTAGCGCAGCATCATCGCTGCCGACAGGATGGTGGCCAGCGGATTGGCCACGCCCTTGCCGGCGATGTCCGGCGCCGAACCGTGTGACGGCTCGTACAAGCCTTTGTTCTTGTCGTCGAGCGAGGCCGACGGCAGCATGCCGATCGAACCGGTCAACATCGAGGCTTCGTCGGACAGGATGTCGCCGAACATGTTGCCGGTCACCATCACGTCGAATTGCTTGGGCGCCTTGACCAGTTGCATTGCGGCATTGTCGACCAGCATGTGACTGAGTTCCACGTCCGGGTAGTCGTGGGCGATCTCGATCATCACGTCACGCCAGAGCTGGGTGCACTCGAGCACGTTCATCTTGTCCACCGAGCACAGCTTCTTGTTGCGCTTCTGCGCCGCCTGGAAGGCGACGTGACCGATGCGGCGGATTTCAGATTCGCTGTACACCATGGTGTTGAAGCCGACGCGCTCGCCGTTTTCCTCACGCAGGCCGCGCGGCTGCCCGAAGTAAATGTCGCCGGTCAGTTCGCGGACGATCAGGATGTCGAGGCCAGCGACGATTTCCGGCTTCAACGTCGAGGCGTTGGCCAGCTCCGGGTAAAGGATGGCCGGACGCAGGTTGGCGAACAGGTTCAGGTCCTTGCGGATGCCGAGCAGGCCGCGTTCCGGGCGCTTCTCGCGCGGCAGGCTGTCCCATTGCGGACCACCGACGGCACCGAGCAGCACGGCGTCAGCTTCGCGGGCCAGCTTTTGCGTCGCTTCGGGATAGGGGTTGCTGGTCGCGTCGACCGCGCAACCGCCGAGCAGCGCCTCTTCCATTTCGAATTTCAGGCCGAGGGCCTGGAGCACGCGCACCGCCTCGGCGGTGATTTCAGGACCGATGCCGTCACCCGGCAAAACGCAAATCTTCATAATTTCAGGATCCAGTGGTTAGGATTCAGGATCAAGCCCCAAGCAGTGCGCGTAATACCCGTGCCCACTAACAGCGCTAGCCCCGAATAACTAATGACTAACTAGAAAACAACCAGGGCTGGTTGATACGACGCCTCTCTTCGAACTCGCGAATCTTTTCGGCATGGCGCAGAGTCAGGCCGATGTCATCCCAGCCGTTGAGCAGGCATTCCTTGCGGAAGGCGTCGATCTGGAACGGAATGCCTTGACCGTCCGGACGTACGACAGCCTGGGCCCGCAGGTCGACGACCAGCTTGTAACCTGGCGTTGCCTCGACCTGCCGGAACAAGGTCTCGATCTCATTGGCCGGCAGCACGATAGGCAGGATGCCGTTCTTGAAGCAGTTGTTGAAAAAGATGTCGGCAAACGATTCGGCGATAATCGCCTTGAAGCCGAAGTCGAGCAGCGCCCACGGCGCATGTTCGCGCGAACTGCCGCAGCCGAAATTGGCGCGGGTCAGCAACACCTGGGCACCTTGGTAGCGCGGCTGGTTGAGTACGAAATTCGGATTTTTCGGGCGCCCGGAATTGTCCTGGCCGGGCTGACCGACATCCATGTAGCGCCATTCGTCAAAGGCGTTCGGGCCGAAGCCGGAGCGCTTGATGGACTTGAGAAACTGCTTCGGAATGATCGCATCGGTATCGACGTTGCTACGGTCGAGCGGTGCAACCAAACCCTCCAGACGGTCAAATTTTTCCATGAGACTTACTTGGTCGATCGCTGGATGGCTTCGCCGCCCCGCTCGATATCCTTGCCTATGCCTTGAACGGTATTGCAACCGACGGTGGAAATCAGGGTGACCACTGCCAGCAGCGCAAAAATGCTTTTTTTCATCACAGACTCCTTATCAGAGAACATCACGAACATCGGCAAAGCGACCGGCAATCGCGGCTGCCGCCGCCATCGCCGGGCTGACCAGATGGGTACGGCCACCCGGGCCCTGACGGCCTTCGAAATTGCGGTTGGAGGTCGAGGCGCAACGCTCGCCCGGTTCCAGACGATCCGCGTTCATGGCCAGACACATCGAACATCCCGGTTCGCGCCACTCGAAGCCGGCGGCGATGAACACCTTGTCCAGCCCCTCGGCTTCGGCCTGCCGCTTGACCAGACCGGAACCCGGCACGGCCAGCGCCAGCTTGACGTTGGCGGCGACATGACGGCCCTTCAGCACGGAGGCCGCTTCACGCAGATCTTCGATGCGCGAGTTGGTGCACGAGCCGATGAAGACCTTGTCGATGGTGATCTGGTTGATCGGTGTGTTCGGATTGAGACCCATGTATTGCAGGGCACGCTCCATGCCTTCGCGCTTGACCGGATCGGCCTGCTTGGCCGGGTCGGGAACGACGGCGTCGATGGCGACTACCATTTCGGGGGAGGTACCCCAGGTCACCTGCGGCCGGATGTCTTCGGCCTTGAGCGTGACAATGCGGTCGAACTGCGCACCGGCGTCGGAGTGCAGGGTGCGCCAATAGGCGACGGCGCGATCCCAGACTTCACCGGTCGGCGAGAAGGGACGGCCCTTCAGGTAATTGATCGTGATGTCGTCGACGGCGACGAAGCCCATCCGGGCGCCGCCTTCGATGGCCATGTTGCACAGGGTCATGCGCCCTTCCATGCTCAGGCCGCGGATGGCACTGCCGCCGAATTCGATGGCGTAGCCGGTACCACCGGCAGTGCCGATAGTGCCGATGATGGCCAGCGCCACGTCCTTGGCGGTGACGCCCTTGCCGAGCTTGCCGTCGACGGCGATCAGCATGGTCTTCGACTTTTTCTGCAGCAGGCACTGGGTGGCCAGCACATGCTCGACTTCCGAGGTGCCGATACCGTGCGCCAGACACGCGAAGGCGCCGTGCGTCGAGGTGTGCGAGTCGCCGCAGACGACGGTCATGCCGGGCAGCGTGGCACCGTTTTCCGGACCGACGACATGGAGAATACCCATGCGCGGATCCTTGAACGGGAAATAGGCCAGGGCGCCGACTTCGCGGATGTTGGCATCAAGCGTCTCGACCTGCTGGCGCGAGATCGGATCCTTGATCCCCTCGTCCCAATGATCGGTCGGCGTGTTGTGATCGGGCGTGGAAACGATGGACGAAACGCGCCACGGCTTGCGGCCAGCCAGCTTGAGGCCTTCGAAAGCCTGCGGGCTGGTGACTTCGTGCACCAGATGGCGGTCGATGTAGAGAAGTGCCGTGCCATCAGCTTCCTGATGGACGACATGGTTCTCCCAAAGCTTGTCGTAAAGGGTCTTCGACATGGAACTTAAAGTGAGCCGTAAAGCCTTGAATTATTGCACAGGATCATTGGTTTTTGCCCCTTTTTGGGGGCCGACCGTAGCATTCCCACCCACCCAAGCCCAGATCAGCAGCAGGCCGATCAGCGCGAAGCCCGAGCCGAGCGTGAAGGTCCAGCCAGCACCCAGCCAGTCCCAGGTCCGGCCGCTGATCAGTGCACCGAGCAGCCCACCGGCCCCGAACGACAGGCTGGAATAGAGCGCCTGCCCGCGCCCCTGCGCCTTGCCCGGGAACCACTGGTTGACAGCAGCGATGGCCGAGGCGTGGTAGGCGCCGAAGGTCAGGCCGTGCAACAACTGGGTGAGAATCATGATGGCTGCTGATTCGACGCCCCAGCCCATCATCAGGAAGCGCACGACCGCTGCCGCGAAGCAGGCAAGCAGAATGGCGCGCAGCGAATAACGCACCGACAGCCGGGCCATCAGCATGAAAACGACGATTTCAGCGACGACGCCGAGCGACCAGAGCAGGCCAACCTCGGTCTTGCTGTAGCCATTCGCGTCAAGGTGGATCGAATAAAAAACGTAGAAAGCGCTATGTGCCGCCGACATCGCGAAGCAGGCCGCCATCAGCGCCATGACCTTGGGTTGGCGCAGGATGGCGCCGATCGGCTGGACATCGCGCGGATGGGGCTGCGGCGGCGCCTCGGACAGGATCATGGCGTAGCCCAGAATGCCGAGCAGGATCGCCCAGCACACCCAGAGCACGCCGACCGGCGGGGCGATATCGAGCAGCGCGCCGGTCACCATCACGGCGACGATGAAACCGATCGACCCCCACAGACGGATACGGCTGTAACGCCCGCGATCCTCGCGCAGATGATCGAAAGTCAGCATCTCGACCAGCGGCAGCGCGGCGCTCCAGAAGAAGGCGAGTACGGCCATGGCGACCAGCATGCCGGGCAGTTGGTCGAGCCAGAAGAAAGCCGTGAAGCCGGCCAGACCGATCCCCCCGGCCAGGCGGATGATCGCCATGCGGTGACCGAAATGATCGGCCAGCCAGCCCCAAAGATTGGGACCGAAGAGGCGCATCAACTGCATCTGCGACATCAAGAGGCCGATGTCCCAGGCCGAAAAATTCAGCGATTGGAGATAGAGCCCGAAATAGGGCGAGAAGGCGCCAATGAAGGCGAAATAGAAAAAGTAATAGCCCGAGAGGCGCCAGTAGGGCAAAGCATGCATCCGGCCATTCTACCGGATGCACCGCTCGGACAAAGGGCCGATCAGGCCTGGGCGGCCTGCTGGCCGGCGCGGAAGGCGAGCAGCATGTGATACAGCTCATCCTTCAGCTTGATCCGCTGTTTCTTCATGTCTTCGATGGTGAAGTCGGAAACCGGCATGTCGTGCTCTTCCAGATCCTCGACCTTGCCGGTCAGCCGACTATAGGAGGCAAACAGCTTGGCGAAATGCGCGTTGCCGGATTTCAGCACCTGAATCGCGTCATTGAATTCCGGAAAATCCTGATGGAGATCGTGATGATCGACTTGCATGTTTCCCCCTTTGAAAACAATTCTGCTCAGCGAGCGGCAAAAGCGCTGAAGATTTTACGCGATTTTCCCGGCTATGCGCGGCGTCTGACAGACCACGTCAGCGCATTGTGCCCGATGGCGCAGGGCGTGATCGATCAGGACCAGAGCCAGCATGGCTTCGGCAATCGGCGTGGCGCGAATGCCGACGCACGGGTCGTGCCGCCCTTCGGTCGCCACTTCGATGGCCTTGCCCTGACGGTCGATCGAGCGGCGCGCCTGGGCGATCGACGAAGTCGGCTTGATCGCCATGTTGACGACGATGTCCTGCCCGGTCGAAATGCCGCCGAGCACGCCGCCGGCATTGTTGGTCAGGAAGCCCTGCGGCGTCATTTCGTCGCCATGCTCACTGCCCTTCTGGGCCACGGAATCAAAACCGGCGCCGATCTCGACGCCCTTGACGGCATTGATGCCCATCATCGCGTAGGCGATTTCGGCATCGAGGCGGTCATAGACCGGCTCGCCCCAGCCTGGCGGCACGCCGGTCGCAGTCACCGTGATCTTGGCGCCCACGGAATCCAGCGACTTGCGCAGCTTGTCCATATAGGTTTCCAGTTCCGGCACGATGGCGGCATTCGGCGCGAAAAACGCGTTGCCATCGATTTCGTCGGCAGAAACAAAGGGGATGTCGATCGGACCAAGGGCGCTCATCCAGCCGCGGATGCTCACGCCGTAGCGCTCGTTCAGCCACTTGCGGGCAATTGCCCCGGCGGCGACGCGCACCGCCGTTTCGCGGGCCGACGAACGGCCACCACCGCGGTAATCGCGGAAACCGTATTTCTGGGTGTAGGCGTAGTCAGCATGCCCGGGACGGAAGGTATCGGCGATATTGCCGTAATCCTTGCTACGCTGGTCCTGGTTGCGGATCAGCAGGCCGATGGGCGTGCCGGTCGTTTTCCCCTCGAAGACACCGGAGAGAATCTCGACAGTATCCGGTTCGCGGCGCTGTGTCACATGGCGCGAGGTACCCGGCTTGCGGCGATCCAGTTCGGCCTGAATGTCAGCCTCGCACAGGGCCAGCCCCGGCGGGCAGCCATCGACCACGCAACCGATAGCCGGGCCATGCGATTCGCCAAAGGAGGTAACGGTAAACAAAGTGCCAAAAGTATTGCCAGACATGTGCGGGACGTTGGTTGAATCAGGGCGGCCAGTTTATCACGTCGTGAAAATGGCCGTTTTTTGCCATCGACCGTAGCATTGTAAAAAAGGCGGGTTACCCCGCCTTTTTTGCCGCTTTCAGCAGTTAGTCGGTGATCAGTTTGCCCTTGGTCAGCAGGTCCTGAATGATCGCCTGATCATTCAGGGTGCTATTCGAGGTCAGGTCGACCCCGGTTAGCACGATCTTTTGCGTAACCGATCCGCCCGTTCCGTCCGGGCGAACGTTGATGACCGTATCGCTGCCGGATTTGGCAAAGTCGAGGTAGTTGTCCAGGGTCGCCGCCGTCGTCGCGGTTCCCGACAACAGGTCGCGCAGATCGAGAACATCGCCACCTGCCGCCCGGGATGCCGTATTGAAGTCGAGAATGGCATCCATTGCCGGAGTAGTCGCAGTTCCCTGATCGGCCAGCGTCCATGCAAAGGTATCCGAGCCCAACCCCCCGGAGAGCTTGTCGTTGCCTGCCCCGCCGCTGATCCAGTCGGATCCGTCGCCGGCATTGACAATATCGTTACCGCCACCACCGCTGATGTTGTCCTTGCCCGCGCTGCCATTCACCTTCTCGGCATCGCCATCGCCACTGTAGGTGCCACCCGTGCGAATCTCGTACACACCATTGGTTGCCGTCTCGACGATATCCTGATTGCTGGCCAGCGTCGGCACATCGGTGGGCGAGAACAAGGCGTAATCGTCATTGCCGATGATCTTGTAGGTGGAATCGGCGGCGCCATTTTGCTTGATTTCGATACGCAGACTGGCTGCTCCACCCTGATCCCAGTACAGGATTTCGATGGCTTGCATGCCTTCGGCAACGGTGACCCCGGTATAGGTCTGCGTGGCCGTAGACTGGATGAAATCGGCCTGGGCGACGTTTTGGCCGCCGATCAGAACACGGTAACCGTCATCGGCCGTAATTCGCAGATCGTAAACACCACCGGCCGGGATGTAGATATAGCCGACCATGCGGACAATCGCGTCGGTTGTGTCGCCCAATCCGCTGGTCGCCGCCAAGCTGTCCACGTTGCCGGAAGAAACCTTCAAGAAACTATAGAGGTTGTTGGTTCCGCCAATCGCCGCCGTTGCACCGACTGCACCAGTGGCGACCTTGCCGTTCTGCCCCAGATCATTGGAGAAGAGTGGCGTGGAGGAACCGGCTGGCAAACCGAACTCCATCTTGTTGGCCGAGAAGGTCGCATCGGCCGCCATCGGGTTGGACAAAACGGCATTGTTGATCAGGTTGGTATTGCTGTTTCGTCCTTCGATGATGGCCTCGACGTCAGCCAATCGGTCGACATTGTTCGCCGTCCCCGCGTCGGCCGTGCCGTCGTCGGAGTGCAGGCGCACGGCCGTCGCACCTTGATAGACCGGGTCGACGACGGTTCCATCGCGATTGTCGTTGTAGCCGAAATACTCTCCGCTCAAGCCCATGTTCAGGCCGGCGATGGTCGTCGCCGTGGACAACAGGTTGATGACCTCGGGCGGATTCACCGTGATCGTCAATATCGCCGATGAGGTGTCGCCATCGAAGTCGCGCAGCGTATAGCCGACGCTCTCGTTATACGCCGTAGCCGAAGTGGCTACGGGCGTATAGGTGTATTGGCCGTTATCCATGTCCACCACGAATTTGCCACCGCTCAGCGTCTGCACCGTCCAGGTGTTGGTCGCCGCGTCGAAGGTCCCGCGATTGGTCCCGCTCACCACACCGCCGTTGCTGTAGGTGGTTCCATCAACAGAGACGGACGCCATGTTGCCACCATCGGCACCCAGTGCCGACCCAAGCCCCAGCGTCCCCTGGGTCAAGTCGCCAGCAGTCGGCAGGACAATGGAGTCACGAAGAATCGGTGGCAGATCGACGATATTCGAGACCACCACCGACCCGGTATCGGTCGCGTTCGTGCCATTGTAGGCCACCGGATCCATGTTGGCCGTCGTTGCGCCGGTTCCCATGCCATAAGCCATGGAATTGATCTGGTTGGTTTGCAGGAAATTAGTCCAGATCGCCTCTTCACCAGATTGAATACCTTGTTGATTGGGCAGCGTGCCCGAGTAGTTCCAGGGTGCGGAATTCCAGTCCACACTGCCGTTCGGAGCGCCGTCCGTCAGGAAGTAAGAAATATTCTGCGCACCGGCGATTTTTCCTGAGGAATTGAAAGCATTCATCGCCGTCAGCAGGGCCGCATCGTAGTTCGTGGTGCCGCCACTAACCAGACCATTGACATAGGTCTTCGCATCCGCCACCGACACCCATACGCTCTGGTAAGCATTGGCCGAACTGGAGAAGGTCACGACACGCACCTTCACATCGCCCAGACTGTCGTACTGATCCAGCATCTGAGTCACGGACTGCTTCATGATATCCAGACGGCTACCCGCCCCGGAACCCATACTGCCCGAAATATCGAGAACCAGCATGATATTGGTATCGACCGACGGCAAGGTCACCACCTGGGTGCCGGCAACCGCGTTGGGGGCATCGTCTTCGACGATCACCGTCAACGTACCCGTGGCCGAAGCGACACCATCGGTCGCGTTTACAGTCAGATTGAACGATGCCAGGTTTTCGCCATTACCCGTCTGATGATCGATCGCCTTGGACAAGGTCACCGTGTAATTGCCATTGCTGTCGATCGTAGCCCTGAACACTTCGACGCCACCGGCCGTACCGATCAGCGGCGAACCGCTCGTCCCGTTTCCGGACCAAGCAACCGCCACGCCTCCGGCAGTAATACCTGCCGGCCCCGCCAGAGTGACGGTCGTGGTGCTATCCGGGTCGACAATACTGATCGTACCGTTCTGCGTTGACAAATCGCTCGTATCAGTCGGATCGCCTGTCGTATCGGCCAATCCATTCAACACACCTTCCTCAGATACCGTAACGGAAGCGTTACCGATAACAGGAACATCGTTGGTACCGTTAATAGTCACGGTCAGCGTCGCCGTACGGGCATCGCCATCGGCGTCGGTGATGGTGTAGGTATAGCTGTCGGTCAGGGTCTGCCCGGCGTTTAAGACATTGACCGCCGGGTGGGCGTTATTCAGCGTATAAACGTAGCTGCCATCGCTATTCAGTACCAAGCTGCCGTAGGTCAGCGTCGGACTAACCGCCGTCACGGGGTTGGCGCGAACATCCGCACCAACACTATCGTTGGCCGAAAAGACATTGCCGGTCGCCGTCAGCGCCGTGTCTTCGGTGACACTCGCCGCGTCATTGACGGCCATCGGCGCACTATCGACGATCTGAATGCTCAGCGCGCCGCTCGAAGAGACACCGCCAGCATCAAGAACGCTCAGCGCAATGCTGTCGACACTCTCCGTCGCACCAGCCTGGTTTTGAGCAGCAAGCAGCGTGTAGCTGTAACTCAACGCCCCGGTACCGGCGTTATAACCGGTCAAAACCAAGCTGCCTACGCCGGTATTGATAGTCACAGGGCTTCCGCTCAGAGCTGCCAGTTGGGCCACCGTCAGGGTCGTGCCGCCAACGGTGACACTGGTCAGGCCGTCCGGAGCAGATACGGTAATCACCCCCGTGGTCGCCTCGGTGGTGTTGCCCACTGTCAGCAACCCATCTTCATGGGCCGAGGCTTGGCCAGTCGAACCCGCATTGCCATCAACGGGAACGATGCCCGGCACGCCATCGGTACGACCATTGATGGTGATGGTCAAAGTAGCTGTGGTAGAACTGCCATCGCCATCCGTCAGCGTGTAAGCATAAGAATCGCTGAGTGACTGGCCAGTTTTCAGCGCATTGACCGCCGGGGCGGCGTTGTTCAGCGTGTAGGTGTAGCTGCCGTCGGCGTTGAGCGCCAGGTTGCCGTAGCTCAGCGCTACGTTGGCCGGGGTCACCGGGCTGGCATTCAGGTCCGCACCAACGGTGTCGGCGCCC
>CAIXSK010000023.1 GCA_903922075.1 uncultured beta proteobacterium
GCGTATAACTTCGTTATCCGTCGCTCAAACCGTGCTCCGCACTTTAGCAGTTTTTCGTGGCTGTATAAATACACAGTATTTTGCTATCCTAGCCGGTTGCTCTTCGGTTTAGCGCTGGAGCACTCTATGTTGAAGAACGTGTAGTAGACGACAAACTGTCGCCTAATTCGGAAACATGTCCAATAAGCCGACAGACCGGACAGATCATTTCCCTTGTCATACAAGGTTTGTTGATATATAACTGGTTATCCATACAGTAATATCCAATCATGAAACCGGACAACAATTTTGTCATTTCGGAACGCGCACCCAGGTTGCTGGATCAGGTGCGCGACGCGATACGCATTCGGCATTACAGCATACGCACCGAGGAAGCTTATGTCCATTGGGCAAGAGCCTTCATCCGCTTTCATGGCTTGCGTCATCCGCGAGAGATGGGGGCACGGGAGGTAACGGCCTATTTGTCGCATCTCGCCACGGAGCGCGATGTGGCCGCTGCCACGCAGCAGCAGGCCTTGTCTGCCCTGCTCTTTCTTTACCGGCATGTGCTGGAAATCGACCTGCCATGGCTGAACGATCTGGTCCGCCCCAAGAAGCCGGCCAGATTGCCAACTGTGTTGAATCTGGAAGAAGTGTCGGCCTTGCTCGATGCCGTTCGCCCGGAGCATGCGCTGATGGCTCGCCTGCTCTACGGCACCGGAATGCGGCTGATGGAATGCCTGCGCTTGCGGGTCAAGGATGTCGATTTTGTGCGCCGTGAAATCATGATCCGTGATGGCAAGGGGGCGAAGGACCGGGTGACGGTTTTGCCGCAGTCGCTGGTCACGGCCTTGCAGGTGCAATTGGCAACGGCCCGCGAACTGTTCGACCGTGATCGTGCCGCCAAGCGCCCCGGTGTTTATCTGCCGCATGCGCTGGAACGCAAGTACCCGAATGCGGGGGCGAGCTGGGCATGGTTCTGGGTGTTTCCGGCAGCCGCTCTGTCGATCGATCCGCGAAGCGACATCGAGCGCCGCCATCATGCCCATGAGAAAAGCCTGCAGCGGGCAATGAAGCAGGCCACGCAGGATTCTGGCATCGCAAAACCAGTGTCGGTGCATACCCTGCGCCACTCGTTTGCCACCCACCTTCTGCAGTCAGGCTACGACATCCGCACGGTGCAGGAACTGCTCGGCCATGCCGATGTTTCAACGACGATGATCTACACGCACGTACTCAATCGTGGCGGGCGCGGCGTGGTCAGTCCAGCGGATGCACTGTCGTGTGCCGGTCTCGCACATCGCGCCTGACAAGGGCGGGCTCAAGTAACCAACAACAGGGAGGCCGCTCTTTACGCCGGAGAATGATTCTTGAGCCAGTCACGCAAAGCTGCGTCCACTCTGCCTTGCCAGCCCTCGCCACTGTCTCGAAATTGTTCTACCACTTCTCGCGACAAGCGAATGGTGATGCGCTCCTTGGTTGGCGTTTTCTGCGGCCCGCGCACCCCTAGTTTCTTTTGAAGCGATAGCGGCAACGCCTCGGCGGCTGGCTTGAATTTCGCCATCTCTTCAGAGGAAAGTTCACAGACCTCGCCGTCTGCGTCAATCAAGGTTTTGCGGCTTGCCATGTCTGTTTGCCTCTCTAACATTTGCCTTGCGGAAGCTGATCACCCGAATGCCTGTCTCCGTCTCGGTGAAACACAGCACATGCAGCCGCTTGTCCAGATAGCACAACGCAATGAAACGGGTTTCGCCATATTCCTTTCGGGCATCGGGGAATACCAGCGCAGTATTGAAATCGACTTCGGCTACTCGCTCGAACGAGAGTTGGCGCTCCTTGATATTTCTCTCGTTCTTGATCGGGTCGAAGTCGATATTCATGACCTAAAGTGTATGCACAAAATGTGAATACGACAATGTTTTTGTGCATACAAACAGAATCGCTTGCCACGCTCAAACATATAGGCGCTGGCTCGCACTACGAGTGGTGAATGCGCTGGGCACCTCCGGTTTGGCTCACTGAGCACGATTACTATACAAAACGCGAATTTGTATAGTAACCGCCACGCCTTAAACGCTCCCAAACACCTCGTCACCCCCCCCGGCCAGCGCGGCGTCGCCGGCCATCACGGTTTCGGCGTAGGCGGCAGCAGTTGTTTCCGGATCAACCGCCAAAAACCGAGGGCTACTATCGATAGCTTTGTAGCGAGCCATTGCCTTCTCCCGAACCCTTTGGACTGTCAATTTCCACAAAAAAGCCGGGAATCCCCGGCTTTAGTGATTACGCATCAAGGTACTGACGGCGATATCCTCATCGATATCGGGCCAATGCACGCCGATTCCTTTTCCAATCAATCGCCATTTCTGGCGCTGCTCTTGGGAAGCGTCGCGCAATCGGGGGAACCATTCGATGGGTGCCGAAATCTCGCGGCCATCGGCAAGAATGAAGTGGAGCGCAGAATCGTCGATGCACACGTCGACGGCATGTGGATCAAGCTGGATTGCCAAAATACTCATGCCACTTCTCCAAAAACAAAATGCGGTGTTCGATCACCATGGCGCGAATCGCTTCAATTCATGACTTCTGAACCCTTCGGACATAGCAAGATCAACCGGGTTCAACCAATATTTTGCAACCTTGTCGCCATGTTCGACGTGAATATGCGGAGGCTCCGATCCCTCTTGGCTGAAGAAGAAAAATCGGAATCCGTTCAAAAACAAAATGGTTGGCATCGGCTTAGTCTAACGCAACACGTTTTACATGCGAAACGCAGTCCTGTTTCCACATCCGAGCCGCTTCAGAAAACCTCGTCCCCCACCCCAGCCAGCGCCGCGTCGCCGGCCATTACGGTTTCGGCGTAGGCGGCGGCTTGTGGCAGCAGCTGGTCGGCGTAGAAGCGGGCGGTGGCGATCTTGGCGCGGTAGAAGGGCTGGTCGCCCTCGCCCTTCTCCAGATAGCCGGCTGCGGCCAGCGCCGCCTTGCCCATGAACCAGCCGCCGCAGACGGTCACCGCCAGGTGCAGGTAGGGGACGGCGGCGGCCAGCACGCCGGCCAGGCCGGTTTTGGCGTTGGCGGCCAGCCATTCGCTGGCGGCGACCCAGGCTTTCAGCGCGCTGCCCAGGCGCTGGCCGATGGCCTGCAGTTCGGGCTTGCCGCTGGCGGCCAGGGCCTGGACGGTAGCCTGGATTTCTCCGAAGACGACCTTGGCGGTGGCGCCCTGGTCGCGCATCAGCTTGCGGAACAGCAGGTCGTTGGCCTGGATGCCGGTGGTGCCTTCGTAGATGGTGGTGATGCGCGAATCGCGCCAATGCTGGGCGGCGCCGGTTTCTTCGATGTAGCCCATGCCGCCGTGGATCTGGATGCCAAGCGAGGTGACGTCCACGCCCATTTCGGTGCCGCCGCCCTTGACGATGGGGATCATGAATTCGGCGAGGAATAACGATTTTTGCCGTTTTTCGGCATCGACCGTAGCATGTGCCCGGTCGAGCAGCCCGGAGGCGTAGTAGGCCATGGCACGGCAGGCTTCGACGCGGCATTTCATCAGCATCAGCATGCGGCGGATGTCGGGGTGCTTGTCGATAGTGACCAGCGCTTCGCCGGTCACCGCATCGCGGCCCTGCTTGCGTTCGCGGGCGAAGGCCAGGGCCTGCTGGTAGGCGCGCTCGCCGATGGCGATGCCTTGCAAACCAACCCCGAGGCGCGCTTCGTTCATCATGATGAACATGTACTCCAGCCCGCGATTGGCCTCGCCGAGCAGGTAGCCGACCGCCCCGCCGTTGTCGCCAAAGGCCATCACGCAGGTCGGGCTGGCGTGGATACCGAGCTTGTGTTCGAGCGCTATGCAGTGAGCGTCGTTGCGCGCGCCGAGGCTGCCGTCGGCGTTGACCAGGAACTTGGGGACCAGGAACATCGAAATGCCCTTGACCCCGGCCGGGGCATCCGGCACCCGGGCGAGCACGAGGTGGACGATGTTGTCCGTCATGTCGTGGTCGCCGTAGGTGATGAAAATCTTCTGGCCGAAGATGCGGTAGCTGCCATCGGCCTGCGGCTCGGCACGACTGCGGATCAGCGCCAGGTCGGAGCCGGCCTGCGGCTCGGTCAGGTTCATCGTGCCGGTCCATTCGCCGGTCACCATTTTTTCCAGATAGATCGCTTTCAGCTCGTCGCTGGCGCAGGTCAGCAGCGCCTCGACGGCGCCGGTGGTGAGCAAGGGGCCGAGCGAAAACGACAGGCTGGCCGAGCAGACCATTTCCTTGACGGCGACGGCCAGCGTATCGGGCAGGCCCTGGCCGCCGAAGTCGGCCGGCGAGGCGATGCCGTTCCAGCCGGCTTCGCAGAACTGCCTGTAGGCCTCCTTCCAGCCCGGCGGGGTGGTCACGCCGTTGGGCGTCAGCGTGCAGCCCTGTTTGTCGCCGATGTGGTTGAGCGGGGCGATCACTTCGCCGGTAAAGCGGGCGGCTTCTTCGAGGATGGCGTCGGCGACGTCGGGCGTTGCTTCCTCGTAGCCAGGGATTTGGCTCAGCTCCCTGAAGCCGGCCAGTTCGTCCATGACGAAACGCATGTCTTTGATGGGCGCGCGGTAGTCGTTCATCGAAATTCCTTTGAGTCGTTAGTAGCGAGTCGTTAGTCGCTAGCTGTCAGGTTTTTGGTTTTTGGTTTTTGGTTTTTGCTAATCACTAAAAACTAGCGACTAACAGCGCCGCCTTGGCGGCGCGATACTCTTGCATCAACTTGGCGACCAGTTCGGCCGCTGGCAGGATTTCGTCGATGCTGCCGACGCCCTGCCCGGCGCCCCAAATGTCGCGCCAGGCCTTGGCCGTGGTGGCGCTGGCAAAGTTGGCGATCTTGCCGTCGCCGGCCGGCAGGTTGGCCGGATCGAGGCCGGCGGCGACGATGCTTTTTTTCAGGTAGTTGCCATGCACGCCGGTGAAAAACGGCGTGTAGACGATGTCGGACGCCGCCGAATCGACGATGGCCTGCTTGTAGTCCTCGATGGCGTTGGCCTCGTGGGTGGCGATGAAGCGCGTGCCGATGTAGGCGAAATCGGCGCCCATCGCCTGCGCGGCCAGGATGGCGCTGCCGCTGGCAATCGAACCGGAGAGCGCAATCGGGCCGTCGTAAAACTTGCGGATTTCGCCGACCAGCGCGAAGGGACTGAGCGTGCCGGCATGGCCGCCGGCCCCGGCGCAGACCAGGATCAGGCCGTCGACGCCGGCTTCCAGCGCCTTTTCCGCATGGCGCACGCTGATCACGTCGTGGAAGACCTGGCCGCCGTAGGCATGGACCCACGGCACGATGTTGGTCGGCGCCGCCAGGCTGGTGATGATCAGCGGCACCTCGTACTGGACGCAGAGCGCCATGTCGTACTCCAGCCGCTCGTTGGAAGCGTGGATGATCTGGTTGACCGCGAAAGGCGCGGCATTCGGGTCATTGGCCAGCTCGCTGGTGATGCGGTTCAGCCATTCGTCGAGCAGTTCCTTCGGCCGGGCGTTGAGCGCCGGGAAGGAGCCGATCACCCCGCTCTTGCACTGGGCGATGACCAGGTCCGGGTTGGAGACGATGAACATCGGTGCGCAGAGCACCGGCAGCGACAGGTTCTTGTTCAGGGACGCCGGGATCGCCATCAACCCTCCTCCTTCAAGGCGCGACGCAGGATCTTGCCGACATTGGTGCGCGGCAGGTCGTCGCGGAATTCGACATGTTTGGGAATCTTGTAGCCGGTCAGCAGGCCGCGGCAATGCTCGATCAGCATTTTCTCGGTGACCGACGGGTCCTTGCGGACGACGAAAATCTTCACCGCCTCGCCGGAATGCTCGTCGGCAACGCCGATGGCCGCCACATCGCGCACCCCGGGGTGCATGGCGACGGCCTCCTCGACTTCGTTCGGATACACGTTGAAGCCGGAGACCAGGATCATGTCCTTCTTGCGGTCGACCAGGAAGACGAAGCCTTTCTTGTCGAC
>CAIXSK010000024.1 GCA_903922075.1 uncultured beta proteobacterium
CACGACCCGGCGACAGGTCCGCAGTGGCCTCTTCGGGTACTACCAGAACCCTGATGCCGGCCAGCACGTTCTCCGTCAGCAGGGTGCTACCGCTGCGATCGGCAATCATGGCGTCGAGGCTGGTCAGGGATGCTACCGTGCTGATCCGTTCCTCTGGCCAGCGCAGGCCCAACGGCACATAGGTGGCGCCGCACCAGGCGACGCCGAGGACTGCTTCGATGGCGATCAGGCTGCGCGAAGCCAGGATGCCGACGCGACTGCCCCGGCCGATGCCCTGGGTTCCCAGCGCTGCCGCCAGCCGGGCGGCCCGGCGTCCGAGATCGGCATAGCTCAGCTCGATGCCATCGGCAAAAAGCGCCAGCCGGTCGGGCGTGCGCAGGCATTGCTCAAGGACGGGGCGGACCGGATTCCAGTTCATGATTCGTGGGGAAGTTGCCGCCGGGACCCTGCGGCTGGCTTGGGACCGCGCCGGGTCCGGGGTGTCACGACGTGGATAGCGCAAGGGGAAGTATCGCCGTGCCCTTCAATTGATGTCAATCGGGAATTCTGCAGGGCGACAGGCGGCGTTGTCGTTTGGCTGCCAATTCAATCGGCATGGTGAATCTTCTGCACGCCGGGAACACCGGCGGCCAATTTGCCAATATCATCCTGCTTGGGGTGAATTTGGCGTGGGCGCAGACATGGACAAGGTGTCGCGCCTGGCTCAGGGGCAAGTGGAAATGTACAGGGTTCGGTGTTACGACGGGTTTGCCGCGCTACCGGCGGCTCATCGCTCGCTGGTCGACGGCGCGCGCCGGGGCGACTATTTTTGCGATCCGGAGTGGTTCGCTCATGTGATGCAGCACTTTTACCCGGGGGCGCACCAGGTTCGGATTTATGCGCTGGAGCGGGCAGACAGCGAAGAACCCCTGCTCCTGATGCCCTTTCGCGCATGCCTTATCGACTACTCAGCATTCGGGGCGCGGACCCTGGGTTCGATCAGCCATCCCGAGAATTACACGACGCTGGCGATGATCTTTGCGCCGGATGTCACAGACCGTGAACAACTGCTTACCTGTTTGCTCAGTCAGTTCAGAAAAAGCTCGGATGCGTTGCCGGGATTGCCGGTCGACATGTTGCGTTTGTGGCCGGTCGACACAGCCTCGGACAACGGACAGATGTTGCGCCTCGCCTTGAAGAAGGCCGGTTTCTGGACCCAGGTCTATGCCAACTCCTATAACCGCTACGAAGACACCGAAGGGTTGAGCTACGAGCAGTATTTTGCCCAACGCAGCGCCAACTTGCGCTACAGCGTCAGGCGGCGACAGCGGGCGCTCGAAAAGGCCGGCAAGCTGGAACTGGCGTTGTACGACGGAACGGAGGGCTTTGACGAGGCGATTGCCGACTATACGGCGGTTTCGCTAGGCAGTTGGAAAGAAGCGGAAAGCATGATTTCCGACGACATGATTTCCCTGATCCGCATGACTGCCGCAAACGGTTGCATGCGACTGGGCATCCTGCGTTTCGATGGAGTTCCGGCGGCAGCGCAGTTCTGGATTATTGCCGGCGGCGTCGGTCACTGTTCGCGTCTGGCCTATCGCGACGAATTCAGGCAGCAGGCCGTCGGGGTGGTGCTGACCAACTTCATGATCTCCCATGTACTCGATACCGACCACGTCAGCCGGATCGATTTCGGCTACGGCGAGGAGGACTACAAGGGTGGCTGGATGAAGGATGCACGGGATTATTCCGGTTTTCTGGCGTTTAACCCGTCCACTCGATGGGGGCTTCGGCACGGCCTGAAAAATATCCTGGGTCGCCCGGTCAAACGCCTGATCAAGGCTGTCCTAGTTGCCATGCGCCTGCGCCAGCCGGAACCAGTGGCGCTCAAACACAGAAGGCGTGGGTCAGAGAGCCGGGCGGTGGATCGCTAGCCAGACGGTTTGGCTGTCAGGCGCCGTCCAGTCGACCCGGTGCCGGCGTTTCGGTGCGATGTCGAGATAGCTGCCGGGCCGCAGGCGACGCGGCTCGGCTTCGTCCTCGAAGCGGAGCAGGGCTTCGCCGCTGACCAGCAAGACCCACTCGGCCTCCGGCTGTTCGTACCAGAACCCCGGCGGGCTTGCCTGGCCGCTCGAGACGATGCGCTCGATGATCAGACCGGGTTCGGCGAGCAGGGTGGCGAAGGTCTCGTCGGG
>CAIXSK010000025.1 GCA_903922075.1 uncultured beta proteobacterium
AGCGGATCAAGGGCGAATACCTTGAATTTGCTGCCAAAGTCGGCATCGAAGACATCCGCTTCATTCCTTTGTCAGCCCTAAATGGCGACATGATCGTGGACCGTGGCGACAGCCTGAACTGGTACGACGGCCCGACCCAGCTCGAAATGCTCGAAGTCGCCCCGGCCGCGCATACCGAACACACCGAGAAATTCCGTTTCCCGGTCCAGTACGTCTGCCGCCCGCAGGATTCCGCCAACCCGGACCTGCACGACTACCGCGGCTTCATGGGCCGCGTCGAAGCCGGCACCATCAAGGTCGGCGACGCCGTCACCGTGCTGCCCAACGGCCTGAGCTCCACCGTCAAGGCCATCCAGATCGGCGGCGTCGATATTCCCGAGGCGATTACCGAGCAATCTGTGACCCTGCTGCTCGCCGATGAAATCGACACCTCGCGCGGCGACATGATCGTCAAGTCGAACGAAGTGCCGGCCGCCGTCAAGGAAATCCGCGCCACCGTCTGCTGGCTGTCGGAAACCCCGCTCGACCGCGCCCGCACCTACCTGATCCGCCACACGACGCGCGACTCCAAGGCCAAGCTGACCGGCATCGACCACCGCCTCGACGTCAATACCCTGGAAAACCTGCCGGCCGAAAAGCTGGCCATGAACGACATCGCCGAAGTGACGTTCAAGCTGGCCCAGCCGCTGTTCACCGACCCCTACCTGGAAAACCGCGGCACCGGCGCCTTCATCGTCATCGACGAAAGCAACAACAATACGGTCGGCGCCGGGATGATCCTGTAAGGAAATGCTACGGTAAGCCGGAAAAATCGGCCAAAAATGAAAACGCCTCCGTCATGGAGGCGTTTTTCATTTTAGCTAGCCAAAATTCGCAGTTAACGCATCGAGCACGCTAGATCGCATGTTGGCACCTGCCGCAAAATCTTTGACTGTCGCAGTTCGACCCTGAGCGGAAGTAGCGATCTCCGAAAAGCAGTCGTTCAACGCAAAAATAATATGCTTTAGTGCTGAACGATTGGATGGGCTCGATTTACGCCTCATTGAATGCACCACAGTTTTTGCACCGAAGAACAACGCCATGAATTTGGCTTCGGTTTAGCCCTGCTACGAGACTTGCCTGACACTCGCCACATACCAAAGCGATGCCTGTCTCGAATCCCTGAAACAGAATCGTGCCTTCTGTAATTTTTTCAAAGACGGCTCGTGAGCCAGGGTCTGGCTCCGGTATTACGATTAGCGGGATGTGTTCAGTAATATCAGGGGTTCTTTGCGTACGAACCTTTGGCCCATGACATCCCTTAAACACGAGTCCCGATCCGCAAGGACAAGGCTCATTGAGTTCTATTTTTGCCATGGCTATGACTCCCGGACCACTGTTATTGGGAAATCTGGGTCAAGGTATTGTCCAAGGTCGGGGACATTCAGCTTCATGCGCGAAAGAAGCACCAACAGGTAAACGAAAAAGCGCCCGAAGGTCTGGTCCTCAATGGCTTCGTTTACGATACGGATTAATATTTCGTCTTGCTGCTCGCCGTTGCGATCTCGTTTCTGCGCAGTCAAAACCAAGTCAACGAATTCGTCAGTACCAAGAAGAAGAAACTTCTCCCCGAGCGACAGGTTGGCTTGTTCGAACCGCAGGATCCCTTCGCCCAAGACAGCCAAGAAATTCACGAAATAGTTCACATCGTGGATCTGATGGTTCAGTTCATTCCAATTCGCAGATAGTGATTCCAATGAGTTCTGCGCAAGGTCGAAGGCAAGCACAATGCCGAACGGGCGAGAGGCCCGATGCACCGTGACATATTGTCGGGTTTCAATAACGCCGAGATCGCGTGGCGCAAGCCGCTTGAATGCTTCAATTTGCCTGGCAGCAGTGATGAACTCTGCCTTCGAAAGTGAAGATTTAACTTCAATTATTCCATAAACGCCTTCAATTGGAACGATTGCAGTTTTCTCG
This sequence comes from uncultured beta proteobacterium, assembly GCA_903922075.1. Taxonomy (GTDB): domain Bacteria; phylum Pseudomonadota; class Gammaproteobacteria; order Burkholderiales; family Rhodocyclaceae; genus Azonexus. The sequence goes on from CAIXSK010000025.1 coordinate 1,960, forward strand.
GAGTACAAGACAGGCGTTGTCACCGCGTCGTAGATAATGATGTCTGCCGAGTGTGAAATTTGCCCGGTCTTTGTAATAATTTGGCCCTTAGCGACCCCATATTTCTTGGGCAAATGCGCGGCCAGGAACTCGCGAAGTATGTGTTCTCGATTGTCACCGCGGTCACCAAGGTGCTTCACGAAGCCCGCTTCCCTGAACTTCGCAAGAAGTGTTGCTTCGACTGAGGATAAGAATTGTGGTAGCAAGGAACCTCCCGAGGTCAAGGGGCCTGACGGCGCTCTATGAAACGTTGGCTTGTTGGTGCATCGTGCCGCAACTCACATTGCATAGCAACGACGACAGGCCGCTGGCGGCCGAACTCGGCCTTCCCGCAACATCTGAAAACGTATCCCTGCGTAATATTGCAGCGCACAAATGAAAATCTCATGCACGGATCGCAGACACCCGCCTGGTGCCCATTCTCAACAACCGAACTGCGCCGCGCCGATGATTTCCTTCTGCCGCTCGAAACAAGCTTGCAGGCGTTTGCGAAGAACCTCTGGCACGTCTTGAACCTTGGCATGCAGCCACCATTGCCCGTAAACCACGCCGGCCAACTCCTTGACGATGGCACCGGCCTCGTCCTGCGATAGATCGAAGTGTGGCGCGGCGCTGACCGCCAGTTCCAGGCTGGATTCCTGCGTCGTGCCATCGATGGAGAGCATCTGGTAGCCGAGGTTGGTCAGTTGCGGAACGAGGTCGAAGGCCGGGGATAGAACATAGCGGTCGCCGCCGACGCAGAGCATGCCGTGGTTCTTGAGGTGGTCGTCGGTGTTGTCGATCAGCAGGTTGAAGACCAGGCGGCGGAACAGTTCCACGAGGTCAGCCTTGGGCTGCACACTGAGGCGGCGGATGACGCGGGCAAAATCGAGATAGCTGCCATCGCTGGATTCGTAGGGAATATCCAGCAAGGCGCCGGCCGACAGGAAATGCTGGCGCTGCCGCGCGTTGTCGCCAAAGCGGTCGAAGCGGCGCGACAGGAAGGCAGTTTCGCCGCGCCCGATGGGCAGGGTCATGCATTGCGGGACACGGATGCCGCAGTTTGCCGCCAGCCCGAGGGCAAGCGCTTCCAGCGTCTGGACGTCAAGCGGATCGCCGACGGCGGGGAATTTGGCCAACCACAGGGCGCCTTCGTGCGCGAATGAGGCTTTCGGCCGCGCACCGCCCAGGCTGCCGCCACGCAACAACAGGCGCTTGAGCGGTTTCGGGATATCCATGTCGTATTGCAGGCGGCGCACCGCCTCGGCCAGTTGCGCCAGATCGTCGTGCGGGAGATCGACCGGCAGCGGCATCTCGCGGCTTTCGGAAAAAACCATGGCGCCGACGCGATCTTCGTTGGTCAACAACAGTTGTTCGCGCTGGCTGGGCAGGCGCCCGCCCAGTTCGTGAGCCAGCACGCGCTGCCCCCAGGCGTCGGGCAGCGCATCGCGCAGGGTCAGCGGCAGGGCGCCGCCTTCGCGCAACAGGCGCGGCGGCAGCCGGAAGGTATCGCGTTGCAGCGGCAAATGCAGGGGATTCAGCGCCATCGCCCCGGGCCGCTCCAGGTAGCCGAGGCCGTAGGCGAAATGGCCGCTTTCCTGAAGATTGTTCCGCTCCAGCTTGAGCAAGGCCGCCGTCACCGGCGCCATAGCCCCTTCCTCCGGCAAATGCAGGCCGACGTAGAGCCTGCTTTCAGAAATCCCGTTCGTCATCGCCGATTCCTTTGCTCGCCGGGCGCGCCCGCTGGCTGCGCTTGTGACCAAGCATGCCGATTTCCAGCGGGAAGAGTTTGTCGAGTTCGTCCGTTTTGCCGAACAGCCACAGGGCGTGCGCCAGCAGGCCGAGACTCACCGTCGGCTTGCCGCTTTCCAACGCGCGATAGGTGGTTGGCGAGCAGAGCAGGCGCTCGGCCAGTTGCTCAACGGTCATGTTCTGGGCCAGGCGCTGCGCGCGCAAACGCAAGCCGAGGTTTTTCAGGGCCGAACGGGATTGTTCAGGGAGGGCGATAATGCTGTTTGTCGAGCGCGTCATGAATAATATATTGTCTATTAATTACTATAAAACATAGCATATCAGTTAAACCTCAATCATTCGACTATTGCCTTGCGATCCCCCGGGATATTGCGTGTGACATGATCCTCAAGTCGAACACAGCGTTGACCGGCCTTGGGGAATACCGCGGCACCGCCCCTCTCATCGTCATCGGCGACAACAACGAGAACGCGGCCGGCGCCGGAATGATTCTCTGAATCTCGTTGCTCCGGTGCAAAGCGGCTTATATAGTTAGCGTTTTCCGCAATTTATTCCAACTTTTCCGCGCATTCGTCCAATGACCCACACCACCACTCCGCAGGAAAAAAAGGACGGGCTCGTTCTTATCGTTGATGACGATCGCACCACGCGCCTGTATCACCAGGCCGTCCTGGCCAGCGAATACGACATCGAGACGGCGGAATCCGGCAACGATGCCTTGCAGATGCTGGGCGAGCTGTCGCCCGATCTGATCGTTCTCGACATCGAGATGCCGGGCCTGGACGGTTATGAAACCTGTCGGCGCATCCGCGAAACCAGCGCCGTGCCGATCATTTTCGTGACCGCGCACAATTCGCTGGAATCCCAGCTCGAAGCCTTCCAGTCGGGGGCCAACGACATCCTGATCAAGCCCATCGCGCACGATCTGCTGCTGATGAAGGCGGCGCGCGCCATCCAGACGCACATTTGCTCCCAGCGCCTGCATCTGGAGAAGAGTTCCTTCCAGAACATGGCGATCAACCTGCTTTCGTCGGTGGACGAATCGGCTGTCGTGCTGAACTACCTGCGTAGCGGCATCCAGTGCCGCTCCTATTTCGAACTGTCGATGCGCCTTGCCGAGGCTGCACGCTCGATGGGAATGCAATGCTACGGCGTCATCCGCAGCGGCAGCGGCAACCATTACTTCCGCAGCGAGGGCGAGTCGACCGGACTGGAAAAGGAAGTGCTGGCCAAGGTCTCGACGATGGGGGAGCGCTTCCAGTTCAAGACGCAACTGGTCGTCAATTGCCATCACGTTTCCATTATTACCACCAACGTGCCGATCGGCGAGCTGGAAAAAGCCACCAATTTCAGCGAAAACCTGCGCCAGCTGGCCGAGGCCACCGAATCGCTGGCCGAGAATGTCGAGATGCGCCAGGAATCGATGGCCCGCGCCGACCAACTGCAGGTCGCGCTGATGGGTGCCTCCGGTGCCGTACACTCGCTGCAGGAAAAACACCGCCAGATGCAGGCCGATACCCGCATGCTGCTCCAGGAACTGGTGCAGAACATCGAGAACTCCTTCTCCTGGCTGGGCGCCACCACCGACCAGGAAGTGGCGATCAACAACACCATGAACCAATCGGTCGAGAAAATACTCGAACTGCTGACTACGCGCGGCGAGTTTGAAGCCGATTTCGCCACCGTCCTCGGCGCCCTGCGCGGTCCGCAGTCGCAGGGCGACGTAGACCTGTTCTGAGGCCCCGCCGCCGGGCCCGCCTCCCCCAAGGACGAAGGCATGACACGCTGGATTCCGCTGCTCACCCTGCTCCTGCCGCTGATGGCGACAGCGGATATCTACAAGTGCCGCCTGCCCAACGGCAAGCTGGAAATCTCGAATACTCCCTGCCCGACGGGCAGCGGCACAGTCACCGTGCGGCCCGAAGAAAAAGTGCCGGACGCCGCCCGCCAGCAGGCCGAACGCGATGTCGAGCGGATGAAGGAATACGTCGACAAGCGCGAAGCTGCCCAACGGGCCGACGAGGCCGCTGCCAGGGAAGAACGCGCCAGTCAGCGCCAGGGTGCCACGGCCGGCTTGCCGCCTCGCCAATACGGCGACCCTGCCGCCTGCCTGCGTGCTCTCGATCAGCAGGCACTCGAAGCCAACCAGCGCAGCCAGCTCGAGGCCGAGTGCCGCAGCCTGGTCAAGCCGTCAGCCGAGGTGCAGCCGGTTTATGTGCCGATCGTCAGCCCGCCGCATTTCCGGCCGCACCGCCCGCCGCCTCCCCCGCCACCGGCCAGGCCGGCCGAGCCCAGTGGCCCGGCCATCATCTTTTGCCCGCCGGCCTCTAAAAATTGCAGTCGTTAGACGTCATTGGCGGGCACTGCTTCCCGTACAATACTGTTGCCCGGCCAACAATGACATCCGGGTGAATGCCGCCGAAACGCAAAGGGAAAACAGTGGGACTATTCGATCAACTCAAGGCGCTGCTCATTCCGGAAGCCACGCCCCAGCCGCAAGCAACGCTACCCGAGCCACCGCAAACCGAAGGCGGCATCGTCGAGCGTCGCAAGCGGGTACGGATCGATGCCCGCGAGGGAACCCGCGTGCTGATCGTCGATGATTCGCGAACCATTGTCACCGCGCTCCGCAAGTTCCTCCGCTCGGCCGGCTACGAGACGCTGGAGGCAATGGATGCCGAAATGGGCCTGGCCATGATGCGCGAACATCGTCCCGAACTGGTCTTTCTCGACATCGTGCTGCCCGGGATGAACGGCTTCGCGGCGCTCCGCGCCATTCGCCGCGACCCGGAGCTGCGCGACATCCCGGTCATCATGATGAGCGGCAACGAACAGGCCGTTGAACAATTCTTCGGCACCCGGATCGGGGCCGACGATTTCATGAAGAAGCCTTTCTCTCGCTACGAAATCTTCTTCCGCATCGAGCGTCTGCTCGACAACAACCTGGCACCACGGCGCACCGTGCCGCGGATCGAGCCGGCGCTCCCCGGCGCGCCTGCATAGGCCCGGCTGCTCGTTGCCTGCCGTCCCATCCGGGCCGGCAATCCCGCTTCTGCCGCGCTCCCCCCTCCTTTTCAAGGCTGCCTTGTGCCTCAAGTCCTCAACGTATTCACCGATATCGCGGCCGGCGAGCGCATTCTCGCCGAAACGCAGCACTGGCTCGAACGCGCCGTGATCGGCTTGAACCTTTGCCCCTTTGCCAAGAGCGTCTTCGTCAAGAAGCAGATTCGCTACGCCCTGACGGCAGCGACCACGGCCGACGAACTGCTGGCCGAGCTCGAAAATGAACTGAAACTGCTGGCCGACACCGATCCGGCCAAACTGGACACCACCCTGCTGATCCATCCGCAGGCGATGACCGATTTTCTCGATTTCCATTTTTTTCTCGGCGAAGTCGATGCGCTGATCCGCAATCTCGGCTACGCGGGAGTCTTCCAGATCGCCAGCCTGCACCCGCAATACGAGTTCGCCGGCAGCGCTGCGGACGACATCGCCAATTTCACCAACCGCTCACCCTACCCGACCCTGCACCTGCTGCGCGAAAGCAGCATCGACCGCGCGGTGGCGGCCTTTCCGGATGCGGCGGACATTTTCGAGCGCAACATCGAGACAATGGAGCGCCTTGGTCATGAAGGCTGGCAGAAGCTCTGGCTGAGCTGAGCGGCTATTTTCCCCGGCTGGCCCGCCGTTCGGCATCGGCGGTCTCGCTCAGCGAGCTTTCCTCTTCACCCAGCGCGTGCAGCAGCCAGACCAGGTCGCTGCCCTGCACCGGCATCGGGACCATCTGGTTCCTGTTCCAGCGAAAGACCGGCCCGTACGGGATGTAGCGGGCAAACACATCGCCGCGCGAACTGACGCCAAAGAACGGCCAGTGCGTCAGCACGGCCTCCTTGAGTTGCGCATCGGTCATGGCGGCACTCCCCGGGCGGATGGACGATACGGCCAGTCTGCACCGTTCGCCGCCGGCGATCAAGCGTCCGGGCAAATGCTACGGTCAGCCCGAAAAAACGGCCAAAATCGAAATTTCCCGGTGCTCAGACCTTGTCGTGTTGCGCGCCGTCCTTGCTCTGGCTGCCCAGGGTCAGTTCGGTGTTTTCGCTGAGCGCGAAGAAGAAGGCGTCGACCGCCTGCGGCTCGCCGGAGGCGGCAAAGGTCGTCTGGCCGCAGTCGCACTGGCCGACCCAGATGGCGTCGATGCCGCGCAGGCCGCGCGTGCTGACCGGGTGAATGCTCGTCACGTCGCCGCCACAGCCGTTGCACACCAGTTTTTCCGGCCGTGTCGCCTCGATCTTGGCTTGCGCCTGGGCGATGCGTTGATCCTTGGTGCCGCGATTTTTAGCTTGTCCCATGTCGGGTCTCCCGATTTTTCAAAGGCTGGCAGGATACAGGAGTTTTCCCGCCGGCGTTTCAGCCATCCCAAAAGTGGCAGCAGCGCTTGCCCCGGGCCTTGGCCCGATACATCGCCAGGTCGGCGCAGCGGATCACCGCCTCCGGCGTATTCGGCCCGTTCTCGCGTGGGAACAGACAGATGCCGATGCTGGCGCTGAGCAGATGATCGCCGGGCAGACCGGGAATCGGCTGCTCGATCACGGCGATCAGCTTGTTGGCCAGATGCTCGGCGCTTTCGGCGGAACCAACATCGTGGACGAGCAGGAAGAACTCGTCGCCGCCGAGCCGTGAAACGGTATCGGCCTCGCGCATGTTGGCAGCAAGCCGGCGGGCAACTTCGCGCAGGGCGATGTCGCCGATATCGTGGCCATAGCGGTCATTGACGTTCTTGAAGCCGTCGAGATCGACGAACAGCCCGGCATGCCGGCCGGAATCCCGGCGTGCCAGGGCCAGCGCCTGGCTGATCCGGTCGCTGAGCAGGTCGCGGTTGGGCAGGCCGGTCAGGCGGTCGTGCAGCGAACGCTGCAGGTGGCGCCGCCGCTCGGCATCGAGCTGGAGTTCGCGCAGGAACAGCTTGCGGCGCTGGTATTCGACCAGGTAGCCCGCCGCCCCGCCGATCAGGTTGGCCGAGATCATGAAGAAATTCTGGCTGAGCAGCATCGTTTTCGGGTATTCGTGCAGCCCGCCGAACAGCACGTTATAGAACGCCAGCACCAGCAGATTGACGGCCAGCGCCAGAATGAAGCGGACGCCGAGCAGGTCGTAGGTGTAGAAAGCCGCCAGCATCAAACCCGGGAAATAGTAGGCGCTGCCCCCGGCCGGCAAGTGCCAGAGAATGGCGATCAGGCCCAGCGATGCGACCAGGCCGACCAGGGCGAGCGGAATCTGGTTGATCCTTTCGAACCACGACGAGAAGGTCAGCACCAGCACGCCCACCGCGACCAGCACCGCCGACAGACGGATGGCCCAGACCATGGACAACTGTTCGGCCGGGATGAACAGGTGGTCCAGCGCACCGTAAAGCAGGTAGATGCTGATCCCGACGATGATGGCCGCCCGCCCTTGATCGCGCCAGCGGGGCAGCATGTAGCGAACAAACGCGCGCTCCGTGTCCGTGTCGTGGAAACTCAGGGTCAGCGGATGCATTCTGTTCATCGTCGTCATGCCTCATTGTGGGCCTCACGCTGGAACATCGGAGACGCCTGCAAGCCTCCATGCTGGGGATTCCAGAATAGAACAAAGCAATAGCCGCATGCAACCGGGTTCTTTGCGATATGCCATTGATATAACAACACCAGCCGCCAGCTAGCGCCGCTTGCCGGTGAAATGGCGTGGCCGGTGTGCCTTTTCGGCCGGCGCCTGTGGCAATATGCGCCCATGCACGCCCTGCCCCACCTCGCTGTCTCCGACTGGATTTCCCTGGCTGTCTTCTTCGCCTGCTGGGCTGGCTACGCCTGGTTTTCCGAGCACAGCCGCGGCGGCGCCGGCGGCCTGATCGGCACCAGCCAGAATTTCCGGCTGCTCTGGGCCTACCGGATGCTGGAGCGCGACATCCGGGTCATGGATTCGACGCTGATCGGCAACCTGATGACCAGCGTTTCCTTTTACGCCAATACCACCATCTACATCATCGCCGGCCTGCTCGCCGCGCTCGGCGCTTCCGACAAGCTGGTCAGCTTCACCGCCGACCTGCCCTTCGCCAACACTGGCAACCGCGAACTTCTCGAAATCAAGCTGATGCTGGTGCTGGCCAGCTTCGTCTTCGCCTATTTCAAATTCACCTGGTCGCTGCGCCAGTTCAACCTGCTCTCCATCCTGGTCGGTGGTGCGCCGATGGGCAAGACGGGCGAGCCGGGCATCGACGCTTACGCCCACCGCGTTGCCGGCGCCAACAACCTGGCCGGCGACGACTTCAACCGCGGCATCCGCGCCTACTATTTCGGTCTGGCCGCCTCCGGCTGGCTGCTCAATACCTGGGCGCTCGGCCTGCTCTCGATCGTCGTGCTGGTCGTCCTCTATCGCCGCGACTACCGCTCGCCGGCCCTGCACATCCTGCGCGACTGAGCCGATGACCCGGCAAGCCCCGTTGGCCGGCATCGCCTACGGCCTGACCGCCTACGTCATCTGGGGCTTCTTCCCGCTCTATTTCCGCCAGCTGGGCGCCATTTCGCCGATCGACATCCTCTCCCACCGGACCGTCTGGGCCTTCGTCTTCGTCGCCTTGCTGCTCACCCTCCGCCGCCGCTGGCGCCTGGTCTTCGCGCTGTTCGCCACGCCGCGCCACGTTGTCCGCCTGGCCGTCGCCGCCCTGCTGCTCGCCAGCAACTGGCTGGGTTTCCTGTGGGCGGTCAATCACCATCAGGTCGTCGCCTCCAGCCTAGGCTACTTCCTGACCCCGCTGGTCAATGTGCTGCTCGGCCTTGTGGTGCTCAAGGAAAAGCTGAACGGCAAGGAATGGGCGGCCGTCGGGCTGGCCGTCATCGCGGTCGGCAACGAGCTGGTCGCGCTCGGCACCCTGCCGTGGATTTCGCTGTTCCTCGCCCTGACTTTCGGCAGCTACGGCCTGCTCCGCAAGCAGGTGCCGGTCGACGCCATTTCCGGGCTGTGGCTGGAAACCCTGGCCATGCTGCCGCTCTGCCTGATCTACACGGTTTGGCAAGCGCAGCAGGGGCATTTCGTTTTTGGCCTTTTTGAAGGGGGCACCGTAGCATTGCTGGTCGGCTCGGGGATCCTGACCGCCCTGCCGCTGATGGCCTTCGCCGCCGCCACCCAGCGCCTCGACCTAGCGACCGTCGGCATGCTGATGTACATCAATCCGACCATGCAATTCATCACCGCCATCTTCATCTTCGACGAGCCGCTGCAGCCGGCGCGGCTGGTCAGCTTCGGGCTGATCTGGCTCGGCCTGATCCTCTACAGCCTGAGCGCCTGGCAAAAATACCGGAGCCCAGTCTGATGTCACGCGCCCTCCTCTACAGCATTGTCTTCATCGAAGGCTTCTGTTCGCTCGGTGCCGAGGTCATCGCCCTGCGCCGGCTGGTGCCGCATGTCGGCAGTTCCATCGTCGTCACCGCGCCGACCATCGGCTTCTTCCTGCTCGCGCTGGCCCTCGGCTACGCCTCCGGCGCCCGGGTGGCGGCCGACTACCGGCGCCTCGTCGCCCGCAATTTCCTGATCTCGGCCGCGCTGGCCGGCATCGGGCTGGCCGGGGTCACCGTCGACGGCATGTTCGCCCACCTGCAACCGGCGCTGTTCGCCTACCTCTGCTTCATCGCCGGCATCCTCTGCCCGCTGGCCTGGCTGCTCGGCCAGACGGTGCCGATCCTGACCAACCTGATGCAGGCCGAACGCACCGGCGAAGCCAGCGGCCTGGCGCTCTACTGGTCCACGCTCGGCTCCTTTCTCGGTTCGCTGACGCTGTCGCTGATCGTCATGCAATGGCTGGGCGTCTCCGCCGCGGTGTTCGCCTGTTCGCTCGGCCTGGTCGTCGGCGTCATCCTGCTGGCCGGGAAAAATTTGAAATTTGGCCTGTTTTTGCTGCCTACCGTA
>CAIXSK010000026.1 GCA_903922075.1 uncultured beta proteobacterium
CGAAGTGCCGGCCGCAATCCCCGGCAGCACCGCCGCGACGCCGGTGGACACGGCGATCCAGGGCTTCTTCCCGTACTGTGCGGCCTGCCACCAGTCGGCCGAGACCTTCCCGCCCAATTTCCTGACCGGCAGCGGCCCGCAGGTCGCGGCCCGCCTGCGCCAGTGCGCGCCGCGCCTCTATGTGCGCCTGGCCATGGCCGACCGGGCGCCGGCCGAGCGCGACAAGACGCCGATGCCGCCGGAGAGCATGTTGCCGGCCTTCGCCACCGATGCCGCCGGCTGGAAGAACAGCCCGGCCCGCGCCGCGCTGCTCGCCCAGGTCGGCACCTGGCTGCGCGCCGAAAACGGCCGGCCGCCGCAGCTCGACGAATTGCTGGCCGGCGGCTACGAGGCCCTGCGCCCCTGCCTGCCGACACCGTAACGCCCACCAACGAGGGGGAGCATCATGAACGAAGAACTCCAACAAAAAGCCAGCCCCTGGAAGCGCCGCTTCCTGATCCTCTGCGTGCTGACCATCGCCCTGCCCGCCTTCATCGGCATGGTCATGCTCCGGCGTTTCGGCAGCGATGTGGCGGTCGATTACGCCAGCCCGGTCGAGCACTTCAAGTACGGCTCGACCGGCGGCGAACATGAAATGGGCTTTCCGTACTGGATCTGGCGGGCGCTGCCCGAGGTCTGTCCGCAGTACCTGCCGGGCAAGGGCTACCAGTCGCTGGGCATGGTTTACGAAAAGAACCCGGACGGCAGCGACCGCGACGTGCCGGTCGGCACCTCGATGCGCCGTTTCCAGGGCATCGACCGCGTCTTCGTCAATTGCGCCGCCTGCCACGTCAGCACCGTGCGCACCGCGGCCGACAAGCCGGCCACCATCGTCCTCGGCATGCCGGCCGCTACTTTCAACATGAAGGGCTTCGAGGAATTTTTCTTCCGCTGCGCCGCCGACCCGAAATTCTCGAAGGAATACATCCTGCCGGAAATCGAGCGCCAGGGCGGCGATCTCGACCTGCTCGACCGCTACGTCGTTTATCCCATCGCCATCGCCATCATGCGCGACCGGGTGCTGGCGCTGGCCGGGCGTTTCGACTGGGTGTTCAAGCAGCGCGAGTGGGGACCGGGCCGGGTCGATACCTTCAATTCGGCCAAGGTCATTTTCAATTTCCCGATGAGCCACCTTGATCCGAAGGAGTTCGACGCCCCGGCCGACTTCCCGTCGATCTGGCGGCAGCGCCAGCGCAAGGAGCCGAAGGAGATGCAACTGCACTGGGACGGCAACAACACGACGGTCGAGGAGCGCAACAAGAGCGCCGCCTTCGGCACCGGCACGACGCCGCCGACCATCGACCTGGCACGCATCCGGCGTGTCGAGGACTGGATCATGGACGCCCAGCCACCCGCATTTTCGGACTTTTTTGCCATCGACCGTAGCATTGCGGCCCAGGGCGCGCCTATCTACCAGAAATACTGCGCCGACTGCCACGGCGTCTCGGGCAGCGACTTCACCGGCAAATACGTCGGCACCGTCGAGCCGCTGGCCAGGATCGGCACCGACCGCCGGCGGCTGGACTCCTACACCTACACGCTGGCCGTCAACCAGGCGACGCTGTACGCCGGCTACCCGTGGCGTTTCACGCATTTCCAGAAGACCCACGGCTACGCCAACATGCCGCTCGACGGCCTGTGGCTGCGCGCCCCCTACCTGCACAACGGCTCGGTGCCCAGCCTGCGCGACCTGCTCGAACCGGCCGCCAAGCGGCCGAAAACCTTCTATCGCGGCTACGACCTCTACGACCCGGTCAAGGTCGGCTTTGTCTCCAATGTCGCCGCCGCCGACGGCAAGAAATTCTTCCGCCTCGACACCAGCGTTCCCGGCAACGGCAACGGCGGCCACGAGGGCAAGGCCTACGGCACCGAACTGAGCCCGGCCGAGAAGACGGCGCTGGTCGAGTTCCTGAAAACCTTCTGAGGACGCCATCATGAGCCAGTGTTCCTGCAAGACCTGCTTCAAATACCTCGGCCTCGCCCTGCTCGTCGTCGGCATCATCGGCGCGATGATCGGCTACGACCGCGGCTTCCGCGAACATCCGCAACCCGACTGGGTGACCGCCACCCCGGAGATGCGCTTCAAGTACGGCTCGATCGGCGCCGAGCAGGACGCCGGCGTGCCCTACTGGATTTTCTACGTGCTGCCGCGCGTCTTCCCCGAGAAGTTCGTCCAGGACGGCAAGGTCGCCCCCGGCGGCTACGCGGCGCTCGGCGTCGCCTGGGAACAAGGCCAGGAACTGCCGGTCGGCTTCACCAAGAAAACCATCGGCTTCGCCCGCGTCGCCAACAACTGCGCTGTCTGCCACACCACCAGCTACCGCGTTTCGGCGGACAGCAACCCGGTCTACGTGGTCGGCGGCTCCGGCCACACCACCAACGTCCAGGGTTTCTTCCGGCTGCTGATCGACTGCGCCAAGGACCCGCGCTTCAACGCCGACATCCTGATGGCCGAGATCAACCGCGTCACCGACCTCGACCTGATCGACAGCCTGCTCTACCGCTTCTTCATCATCCCGATCACCAAGCAGCGCCTGCTCGAACGCGAGGCCCAGTTCGCCTGGCTCTACCGCAAGGATTTCCCGGAATGGGGCCGCGGCCGTGACGACGCGATGAACCTGACCAAGTACTTCATGATCCGGGCACCGATGGACGACACCTTCGGCCCGACCGACATGCCGTCCGTCTGGAACCTGAAGAAATACGTCTGGGACAAGGGCCACCGGATGAACTACGCCGGCGACAGCCACGACCCGACCTCGGTGATCATGGACTCCGCCCTCGGCCTGCTCGGCGCCGCCCCCAAGGACAGGGAGGATTTCGTTGGCCAGGTCAAATGGCTGAAGGATTACCTGTCCGAACTGCCGCCGCCGAAATACCCGTTCCCCATCGATACCGCCAGGGCCGCCGCCGGCAAGCCGCTGTTCGACACCCACTGCGCCGGCTGCCACGCCAGCGACAAGACCGGCACGCCGCTGCGCCTGGCCGACGTCGGCACCGACCGCGGCCGGCTCGACTCGTGGAACAAGGGCGCCGCGATCAAGGCCAACCAGGTCGTCAAGGAAATGGGCCTGGAGCGCCGGGGCCTGGTCGAGGAAGACCTGCACGGCTACGTCGCCGCCTTCCTCGACGGCATCTGGCTGAAGGCGCCCTACCTGCACAACGGCTCGGTACCGACCCTGCGCGACCTGCTCGAACCCGCCGCCAAACGGCCGAAAATCTTCTGGCGCGGCTACGACGTCTACGACCAGGCCAAGGTCGGCTTCGTCACCGACGGCCCGGAAGCCCGCCGCATCGGCACCCGACTCGACACCGCCAGCAAGGGCGGCGGCAACCAGGGGCATGAGTTCGGCACCGGACTGAGCGGCGCAGACAAGGAGGCGCTGGTTGAATTCCTGAAGACGCTGTAGGGGAGAATGCTACGGTCAGGCCGAAAAAACGGGCATTTTTAAAAAAAGGCCGCGGCATCGCGACCTGACTGACTTAACAACTGCTGCCCCAGCCAAGGCTTTGGCGTCAGAATGAGTTCGGCCAGGAGCGGACCCTCAAGAAATCACAACATAGCGGACATTGGCACCGTCCATATGATTGTTGATTGAGAAGAAAATCCGTATCGGATAATCTCTATGTCATTAAAAACCTTACGAAGAACATTTCGTGAACGTGCAGCCAGAAGTAACGTCGGTATTTCTGCACCTGAATAATTAATGGGGGCCATATTGCGCGTCATAGCCGCACTATTGTTGATACCAGTTCTGGTCGCTACCTTTTACGAAGTGCGTAAAGGCTACTGGGACTATAGAGTGCGAGAAATGTGTGCTAACGATGGGGGGGGCACAATCGTAGAGCCGGTATACATTTCGCCAATGCAGGAGAAGCTACTTCCACATGTCGGTGGAATTGTTGCGGTAGCTCCGGAGTCGCTATCTGATGTTGCGATGCCAGCATTCTCCAGAACAAAAGAAACCTATATTCACCAAGAGCAGCCACTAGTTATCCGCTATGAACAAGAAGTTATTCGACGACTTGACGGCAAATCTGTGGCAAAGGCAGTAACTTATGTGCGCTCAGGTGGCGACATCCCTTCTCCCGCCTTTCCTAGCAACCACTTCTGCCCACCCCTAGATAAAACCAATCTTGATATGTCTAAGCTCTTTGTAGTGCGCAACTAATTATTCCTGAACGTCCGATTCCCAACACAGGTTCGACCGCTTTGGGTCGAAAACAGCCCCAGCAAAAACAGACGAGCAATTGTTCCGACTCCGAGATTTCAACCGGCCGACCTGCAATCTAGACCGGCCGTTGTTCCCACCAACTGCAGTTAAGACCGGCCAGCCCGCGTAGCCTATACGGCTGATTTTTTGAAAGTGGCGCCGCCCTTTGAACGACAGGCATACCGGATAGACGACCAGCGGTTTGTGGCCAATCCGGCGTCCCAAGTCAGGCGGGCGGCAGGCTGCGCAGATCGGCTACCGCCTCTTTGCCGAAATCCTCACTGAGCAGATGGCGGACCATCCGTTCGGCCGCGTCAACGGGCGAAGCGAGTTCGCCCTCGTGCTTGAGGGCGAGGAAGCGGTCGAGCAGCGGAAAATCCTCGGCTGAGGTGCGGCGTATCGTCGCCTGCATGTCGGTGTCGATAACGCCCGGCGCGATGCTGCAAATGCGCAAGCGGCAGACACAGTCCGCTGCAGCGCAACGGGCGTGGTGGTCGAGGGCGGCCTTGGTAGCACCATAGATGCTCCAGCCGGCAAAAGCCGAGCGCCCGGCGCCGCTGGAGATGTGGGCGATCCGCAACGGCCCCTGATACTTGCGTGCGAGAGCATTGCTGAGCTGGAGTGGCGCGGTGATATTCAGGTTGACCGCCTGAACTAGCGCGTTCCCCTCCTGGCGCCCAAGCGGCGCGACCGGCCCAAGCATGCCGGCGTTGTTGACCAGCAGCACCGAGGTGGCACCTGCCAGGTAACTATCGAGGACATTTCCGTCTAGCCAGAGCTGCAGTGCGTCAGGATCGGCGAGATCGACCGTGGCCTGCTGCAACCGTTCGGGGAACTGTTCGGTGAGCTCGGGGCATGCGCTACGGGCAAGGCCGAGGACCGGAATACCCCGTCCGAGCAGGGCGGAGGCCATGGCCTGTCCCAATCCGCGAGTATGGCCGGTCACGATGGCTTTCATGGCTTTCTCCAGGGAACGATAGGTGGCTAGTTTAATGCGACCCGTCAATACGTCGGCGGGCTGTCCGCATCGTTGGCGACACATCGCGCGACGACGGACTCCGCGCTGGTTTAGTTTGACGAAGCTACCCCTGGCCGGGAAGAGCAATGGGCTTGGGCTAGCGGCAAGGGGTCGAAAGTTGACCGCCAATCGCCGGCAGAAACAATGCTACGGTCAGCCCGAAAAAACAGCCAATTTTGAAATTTCAGCGCCGCTCAACGGTTGGCTGGCGACTGGCAGCGCCGATCCGGATTCACCCGGCGGTCGGCGTTCAGCCTGCGTTCCACCACGTCGACGGGAAGCTCGCAGTTCGCATGCCGACGATCCGCACGGCGACGGGGGGGGCAAACGCGTTGCTCCGGGTGCAGGCCGGGCAAGTAAGGACCTTCATAAAAACCTTCGGAAGCCCCGGCGTGGCGGATGGCATTCTCGTATTGGTCCAGCGCGTATTCGGCAATGGCGGCCGCCCGCCCATCCTCTCTCTTCAGATAGGAAATCGTGGTCAGCGCTTCGAGCAGAATTCTGAGCCCCTTATCGCCGGGGTTTGATTGGTCCGTCATTGTCTCCTCGCCTCCAACTTACCGCGCGCCTCATCATCCATCCTCCCGTGCATCTGCCACGATGAGGCTCGAACAAGCTATTGTGTCTTTGATAAACCTATAGCAAGCAGGATGCCTGCCTCCGCAAAGCCTGTTGAATCAAGGAGGGTTGATTTTTGAGTTTTGGAATGTGTAAACATTTTCGACACATTTACCGGATCGAACAGGCAAGCCGGCCCCGCGTACTGCGCTAAGCGCCCGCCGCCATCGGCAAAACGCCGTCGATTCGACGGCGTCCGGAAGCGTCATTCAACGCGCGGCAATCACCCCGCAGGCAACGCGCTTGCCGGAGTTGCCGGCCGGCTGCGACTTGTAATCGTCCGGGTCGGCGTGGATTACGACGCTGCGACCGACGACGCCAGTCGGCCCGTTCAGGCTGAGGCCGGCGACCTCTGCGCTGTACTTGGCCTCGCCCTGCGCGTTGGCAACGAGGTTGGGCATATCGCCACCGTGACGCTCAACGCTGGCGTGGTGGCCATGAGCCTTGCCCAGCGGGTTGAAATGCCCCTTGGCGCTGCTCGCATCCGGAGCGCTGCAATCGCCCGCCTCATGGACATGGAAACCATGCTCGCCCGGCGTCAGGCCGGACACCATGGCCTCGACGCGCAGACGGCCATTCGCTTCCGAAAAACTGACCTTGCCGGCGACGGCGCTCCCGGAACGGGCTTGCAGGTCGGCACTGGCCGAAGGCCCCATGGCGGTACTGGCGCAGCCGCCGAGAACAATGGCGGACAGGGCGCTGAAAACAAAGGCGGAACGTGACAGCATGGCTTTCTCCTGGAGGATGGTCGGGACTGAAATGCCCATGGGTTATCAATTGACCAAGCCCGGTGCCGAACGTTCAAGCTGTCACCACCTATCTTTATAACAATCAGAGATAACAAGATGCGCACTTGTTCTTAAAAGAATATTAAGCCCTTGCTACAATGGCGCCCATTCGACAATCCCCGCGGATTACCCTGCAATGACCCAAAGCTCTACCTTGTCTCACCTCGACTGGCTCGAAGCCGAAGCCATCCACATCATGCGCGAAGTCGCCGGCCAGTGTGCCAATCCGGTGCTGCTCTTCTCCGGCGGCAAGGACTCGATCTGCATGCTGCGCATCGCCGAAAAGGCCTTCCGTCCTGGCAAATTCCCCTTCCCGCTGATGCATATCGACACCGGCCACAATTACCAGGAAGTCGTCGCCTTCCGCGACAAGCGCGCGGCCGAACTTGGCGAGCGGCTGATCGTCCGCTCGGTCGAGGATTCGATGAAGCGCGGCACGGTCGTCCTCAAGCATGAAGGCGAATCGCGCAACAAGCACCAGTCGGTGACGCTGCTTGAAGCCATCGAGGAATTCGGTTTCGACGCCTGCATCGGCGGCGCCCGCCGCGACGAGGAAAAGGCCCGCGCCAAGGAACGCATCATGAGCTTCCGCGACGAGTTCGGCCAATGGGACCCGAAGAACCAGCGTCCGGAACTGTGGAACCTCTACAACGCGCGCAGCCACAAGGGCGAGAACATCCGCGCCTTCCCGATCTCGAACTGGACCGAAATGGACGTCTGGCAGTACATCGAGCGCGAAGGTCTGGAATTGCCGTCGATCTACTTCGCCCACAAGCGCCCGGTGGTCATCCGCCAGGGCGCCATCGTGCCGGTCAACGTGCCGCTGATGAACGGCGAACTGACCAATCTGCCGAAGGCCGGTGAAGAAATCGTCGATCTGCAGGTGCGCTTCCGTACCGTCGGCGACATTTCCTGCACGGCGCCGGTCGAATCGGATGCCGACGACGTCGCCAAGATCGTTCTCGAATCTGCCACCACCACCATCACCGAGCGCGGCGCC